>CAYSOS010000010.1:0-12610 GCA_964432735.1 uncultured Candidatus Saccharibacteria bacterium | reverse complement strand
AAGTTGTCTCGGTGTTGTATGTTTGCACATGCTTGCTTGGTATGCGTTAAGCTGTTTTATGATCTGCTCGTTGCTCGAATAGTCGGATAATGACGTAGCAAGATGTGGTGTCGACAAATGGTCGCCGTTCCAGGTCACGAGGATGTCAGCCTCATCCAGAACGGGCCACAGATTCTTGAAATCCTCCTCGAAGAAGCTCTTGTAGCTGTCGTCCAAGGAGTCATGGATGCAGACTACTGATATGTCGAGGTCGCGGGGATCGTTGGAGTTGACGTCCTGGAAGATATTCTTGGTCTCGATGTCGAAAGTGATGCGGCGCATGGAGACATTGTATCCGAACTCCCTACTTTATGGAAATCTGATCGCTCGTCGTGGCGACCTCTTCCTTGGTGGCGAGGACCTTCATGCGCAGGTCGCCTGTCTTCACCTCTTCGTCTCCGATGGCGATCACGCGGGGGATGCCGCGCTTGTCGGCGTTCGATATCTGGTCGCCGAGTTTCTTTCCAGAAAGGTCTACGGACACGCGGATGCCTTTTGTGCGGAGAGACTGGGCGAGATCCAGGGCGTACGGAGCGTTCTGCTCCCCGACGATGAGAAGGGCGATATCTGCCGGAGCGGAAGCCTTGGGAAGCGTGCCATATGTTTCCATGAGGTCATGAGCGACCACGTCTCCTGCGCCGAAGCCGACGGCCGTGACCTTGTCGTTGCCGAAGAGAGAAAGGAGATCGTCATAGCGGCCGCCGCCGAAGACGGAGCGGCGGTTGGCGGGATTCAGGTCGAACACCTCGAATACGACACCAGTGTAATAGTCGAAGCCGCGCATGAGGGTCTGGTCGAAGCGGGCGTTGGTGATGCCGAGGCGCTCAAGGCCAGCCAGAACCTGCCGGATCTCCTGGATGCCCCGATGCTCTTCCTTTGTCTGGGGCAGGCGCGACACATATTCCTCGAAGTTCTTGGAATTGAGGAGGGTCAGGAATCGGTCAGCGGTCTCGCTCATATTGAACGCTTCGCAGACGGCGAGCTCGAAGTCCTTGGGCTTCATCTTGTCCTTCTTGTCGATGAGCTTGGCGAGGGCATGGGCGGTCTGCTCGTTCAGAGCCAGAACATCGCGCATGACATAATCCACGATCCTGCGGCTGTTGAGGCGGATCTCGAAGTCTGTGTCCTTGAGGCCGTATGCGCGGGTGATGTCATAGGCCATGTTGATGGCCTCTATCTCTGCGTTCACTGACTCCACGCCGAAGATGTCCGCGTTGAGCTGCCAGTGCTCGCGGACGCGGCCGCGCTGGGGCTGCTCGTACCGGAACAGGTTGGGAATGGAATACCAGCGCACGGGAAAGGCGAGCTCGCGGCGCTTCTGGGCGACCATGCGGGCGACGGTGGGCGTCATCTCGGGACGGAGAGTCACTTCGCGGTCTCCACGGTCGGTGAAGGTGTAGGTTTGCTCGTTCACGATCTCTTCGCCAGTCTTGGCGCGATAGAGCTCTGCAGGCTCGAGAACGGAGGCATTGTATTCCTCATAGCCATATTTCTCGGCAGTGCGGCGCCAGATGCCAAAAATATGCTTCTCTACAGCCATGTCTTCCGGGAAAAAATCGCGGACGCCTTTATAGGCCTCAGTTGAGAGTTTCTTGGGTTTGTCTGTCATTTGACTATCTTATCATACTCGCTCGAGCCGCATATGATTCTTGACAAGAATCAAATAGTGTAGTTATGCTTGAAGCAGTCAAGCCTTTAAAATTCAACCGATAGGATCCTTATGAACTTCTTAGATAAGCTTTTTGCCGGAATAGTGCCTTTCCTTGTAAGGCTGGTAAATTGGGCCCTGTGCCTCGTTTTACTGTTCTTAGTCTTGGGCTCGATAGGCTATATCCTCGCGATGACGGTCACGTATATCAGAAATCCCGAGGAAAGAAAGGAAACACTGGAAACATTCAAGCAAGACGTCTGGAGAGCGATATGCGGCGTTGCCTTCACCGCGCTTTGCTTCACCATATTCGCTGCGGTTTGGATCTTCATGGAGTACGCCGCGAGCCACGATTCCTGGACAGCCGTAGCCAGATGATCACAAAAGAACGATCAAAGCCAGATATTATCTGGCTTTTTTATTTGAATGGCCATCTTTGGTATACTCTCTGGATGCCTCACATCCTTGCCGTCATCCTATTCTCCATCTTGCTCGTGCCGGGCATCCTGCTCGCCCTTGTGCCAGGAATTCCCGGGATCCTCTATATGCTCCTCGTAGCGGTGGTATTCGGTTTCATTGACCACTTCGCCCATCTCTCTGGCCTGGATATAACCATCCTCTCCATCCTGGCCGCCGTCACGCTCTTCGTGGATTTCATCTCTGGCATCTTGGGTGCGAAATGGGGAGGAGCCCACTGGTCTTCCATCATCTGGGGCACGGTCGGTCTCGTGCTCGGATCATTCTTCATCCCCATCCCGTTCTTGGGAAGCGTCATCGGCATGTTCCTCGGCGTGCTGGGCTCCGAATACCACAGGACCAAGGACGTGCGCATGGCCAATAAGGCGGCGACGGGTAGCTTCCTCGGCTGGCTCGCGGGGACCGGATTCAAGTCCTGGCCTCTATCGCATTCCTCGCGCTGTTCATCGTGATGGTTCTCGTATAGGATGGGCCGATGGCCCGCACACAAGAAAAAGCGGTTTTCGTGAATAAGCAGCTGGGCGAGACTCCGCTCGAGGCTCTGGAGCGCTACAGGCGCGGCCGCAAGGATCTTGCGGGCGTGCCCATGACATACGCTGGCCGCCTCGACCCCATGGCGGAAGGCACGCTCCTCGTCCTCATCGGCGAAGAATGCAAGAAGAAAGGCAAGTATCTCGGCTTGGATAAGGAATATGAGGTGGAGATCGTCTTTGGCATTTCTACGGATACATATGATGCGCTGGGTCTCGCGACGCTTGGAAAGGAGGTGGTTATAGATATGGATATTTTGAAATATGCCGGCAAGTTCAGACAGGAGTATCCGCCCTATTCTTCCAAAACAGTGGACGGGAAACAGCTCCATGAGCTCGCGCGGAGCGGAGATCTGCCGGACGAGATGCCCACAAAAGATGTGGAGGTGCTGGGGATCGAACTCTTAGGAAAAAGAGAGGTATCCTCGGGCGCTCTCAAGGAAGAGATATACAGGAAGATAGATCTCGTCAGGGGAGATTTCAGGCAAAAGGAGATCAAAGAAAGGTGGAATGAGGTTTTCAGCGCGGGCGACAAGGAGCAGTCTTTTCAATGTATTAAAATTCGAGTGGAGTGCTCCAGCGGAACATATATGCGCTCGCTGGCAGACAGAATGGGGAAGGATGCGGGGACGGGAGCGTTCGCCCTTTCGATCAAGAGGACGAAGATATTCTTGAGTGGAGCATATTGACATGTGCTGATTAAAAGTGATATAATCAATATCGAATTATGCTCCATTCCATACTCACTGTTCTTTCCACCCTGATCCTCATGATCAGCGCTGTCGGTTTCGTGTGGTTCGTCGAAGGACCACGGCTAGCTGTGAAGTTGAAATTCGCCGGAGTCTTCTTCTTCGGCTTTCTCCTCCACGCTCTCTCCACGACTGTCTTCACGTAAGGAACAACACTTACTCAAAGCCCGGACTTACATCCGGGCTTTTTTCTTACATGAAGTTCGCTCCGCGCTTGGACTTCGCGCGATCGATCTCGGTCAGGTATTTCTTGCGCAGGCGGATGTTCTTCGGGGTGATCTCGAGGTATTCGTCGCCGCGCATGAGCTCGAGGCCGCGCTCGATGGAGAGCTCGAAGTGGGGCACGAGGGTCAGGGCCTCGTCCTTGCCGGAAGAGCGCATGTTGGACATAGCCTTGGCCTTGCAGGGGTTCACATCGAGGTCGTCGCCCTTGGCGGTGTCGCCGATGACCATGCCCTCGTATACCTCGACTGCAGCGGTGATATAGAGGCGGCCGCGGTCCTGGAGATTCCAGAGCGAGAAGCCGTAGGTGCGGCCGGAGGCCATGGACGTCATGGAGCCCGTCTCGCGCTTCTCGATCTCGCCGGCATACGGCTTGAAGCCGAGGACGCGGGAGGACATGATGCCTTCGCCCTTGGTGTCGATGGTGAAGACGTTCTTGTAGCCGAGGAGGCCGCGCGTAGGGATCTCGAAGGTCATGCGGACCTGGTTCTCATGGGTGGTCATGTTGCTCATGACTCCCTTGCGCTTGCCGAGCTTCTCGATGATGGCGCCGGAATAGTCGTTCGGGCAGTCGATGATGAGCTCCTCGAACGGCTCGAGCTTCTCGACATGGCCGGCCTCGTCCTTCTCTTCCTTGATGATGACCTGCGGCTGGGAGACCTGGACCTCGTAGCCTTCGCGGCGCATGTTCTCGAGGAGGATGCCGATGTGGAGCTCGCCGCGGCCGAAGACGGTGAAGTAGTCGTTGGACCCGAAGTCGACGCGCAGGCCGACGTTGGTCTCGAGCTCCTTCTCGAGGCGCTCGCGGATCTGGCGGCCCGTGACGAAGGTGCCTTCGCGGCCGGCGAACGGCGAGTTGTTCACGAGGAACTGGAGGGAGATGGTCGGCTCGTCCACCTTGATGGCGGGGAGCGGCTGGGTGGCGTCGCTGTCAGCGATGGTCTCGCCGATATAGATGTCGGGGATGCCTGCGACGGTGACGATGTCGCCCGAAACGGCTTCCTTGATCTCTACGCGCTTATTGCCCTCGAACGAGAAGAGCTTGGTGATCTTGCCCGTGAATGATTTGCCGCTCACGTCTTTGATGAAGACGTTCTGGCCGTCCTTGATGGTTCCGTCGTAGATGCGGCAGATGGCGAGGCGGCCGAGGAAGTTGTCGTAGCCGAGATTGAAGACCTGGGCGGTGAGCGGCGCAGCAGCGTCCTTGTTGGCGGCCGGCACATGCTCGAGGACCATGTCGAGGAGCGGGGTGAGGTCCGTGCGCTTGTCGTCGAGCTTCTTCATAGCCACGCCCTGGCGGCCGATGGCATAGATGGTCGGGAAGTCGAGCTGCGCGTCATTGGCGCCGAGCTCCATGAAGAGCTCCAGGACTTCGTCGTGGGCGCGGGCCGCGTTGGCGGCCGGCTTGTCGATCTTGTTGAGGATGACGATGGGCTTGAGGCCGAGCTCGAGGGACTTCTTCAAGACGAAGCGGGTCTGAGGCATCGGGCCTTCCTGGGCGTCGACGACGAGGAGCACCGTGTCGATGGCGCGGAGGACGCGCTCCACCTCAGAGCCGAAGTCGGAGTGGCCCGGGGTGTCCACGATGTTGATCTTGGTGCCCTTGTAGACGATGGAAGTGTTCTTGGCGTATATGGTGATGCCGCGCTCCTGTTCGAGCGCGTTTGAGTCCATGGAGCCTTCGTCGGCATGGCCGCACTGCGTCATGATGGCATCAGTGAGGGTGGTCTTGCCGTGGTCCACGTGGGCGATGATTGCGATGTTGCGGATTTGCATGGAAATGGTGTCGGCGATCCGCCGAAAATAAAAGGCCGCTGGGCATAAGAGCCAGCGGCTCGATGCGCTAAGTAAAGCATGAAAATAGGCGATGGGTCAAGTGCATTAAAAAATCCCCGATGTGAGGTCGGGGATCGTGTGCAGGGGAATGGATTTTATGCCGTAGCGAGCGCTCCGGAGACTGGCGGAGCAGTCCGCGCCATGTCGGAAGCGTGAAGGGAGATCACGGTGCCCAGGCGGAATTCCCGGATCCTGTTCATGAGGAAGCGGCGCTGCCGGGCGAGCGGGAAGCCTCCGTCGATGACGGGGACTTCTCCCCGGCCGAGGACATGCTTGATGCCCTTGAGCTCGTTCTCCTCGCGAGCGAACCTGCTTTCGAATTCGACGCGGGACAGCCCGTCGAAATAATGCTTCGAGGCAGCGTGGAACGCCGTACCCTTGCAGTTCTCGAGCGAGACCGTGAGCAGATGCGGGCAGAGGCTCTCGATATCGCACGCTTCGACGTACGTCTTGGGGAAGCCTGTCATGACGACCAGCGGCTTGCGCTCATGAAGAGCGATGCCGGCTTGGTCCTCGAGAAGCTCGAGGGGCATCTTCCTGTGCTTCCGCTGGCGGTTGTGCGCTTCTACGACGCCGCGCATGGGGATCAGGTAGATCGGGTCTTCTTGGTCGAGCTGTCCGCAGATCTCTTCAGTGAGCCTGTCATATCCGAGGACGATGACTACCAGCAACCGGTTAAGGATGTTTTTGTTCATTCAGCTATGGATTTGGGTTCGATTTTCCGTCTACTCCAGGAGTTGGAAAGAGCGGGACCAGTTGAGGAGATTACCACGCAAAACAGGGCTGCGCAATCCCCATGCTCATGCGGCCTATCTCTTGGCGCTCGTAGCGGTCGAGCTCGCCATGAGCTTCAGTTCCGGCATGAGAGCCTCCATCTCGGGGAGGGACTTGAGGCCATATACCGGCTTTCCATGTATGACGAATGCGGGGGACTCGGCCTTCACTTTGTAGACGCTCTCCAGGGTGTCGACGGCAGAGATATCGGCGTTATAGTCGAAGGAATAGACGCGGACGTCCGGATAGGCTTCGCGAAGGGCCGTGAGGACCGTACCCGCGTACTGGCAGTCCGGGCAGTCGCCCTTGTTGGAATAGAAATAGAGGACGAAGACGGGCTTGGCTTTGCATTTCTCCGCCATGCTCTGGGTGAGGATGAAATCCTTTATCTCGAGGAGCGAATAGTTCATCTTGAGAGACACCACCTGCGCATCCGTGATGCCGCGGGTGTCTTCCAGGTATGAGAGGCGGGAGCCGAGGGAATCCAGCTCTCCGGAGAGGGTGGAGTCCGAGAGGTTCTCGCAGGGAGTCTGCTTCAGGAGGTCGAACTGGACCTCGGAGGAGAGGATATCCAGAGAGATGCTGTCGTCTATGGCCCGGATCTCGCTCACGCGCTTCTGGTCGAAATAGCTGGACAGGAGAGTCACGCCTCCGAATATGGCGAGGGTTATGAGGAAGGCCCAGATGTATTTCGTGCGGGATGATTCCATGGCGGGAACATTACCTCCAGCTGCCCGTGTTGCGCAAGGCCGCCCGGACTCCGGAGATGGCCACCCATACCGGCACGATGAAGCCATAGAGGCAGGCGTAATAGACCATATCGCGGGAGATCTTCCAGGAGCCGCTGGTGAGCTTCTTGCCGATGAAGATGAAGCAGACCGGGAGGCACACCAGGATGAGCGCCATGAAGCGGGCAGAGCTCGTGTCTATGAAGAACCATTGCCAGGACGGCCAGTGCCACTGCCACTGCCAGCCGGTCAGGCGGTACTTCACGATATCTTGCGCCACGTTGGTGGCGGCGTTCACCACGGAGAAGCAGGCGAAGAACATGACGGTGGTGAGGGAGAGGATGCCTGCGGGAAGGGTGAAGGTCCCGATCTGCCCATGCTTCCTGCTGAAGAGGAGATCCTTGTAGTCCTGGAGGTTCAGGATGAAGCCCGTGGTCCAGCGCACGCGCTGCTTCACGAGAGAGCGGATGGTCTGCGGCGGAGTCGTGTACACGTATGCGGTATCCGCGTTCTGGATCTTGAAGTTGTGGCGGTGGAGGCGGAGAGCGATCTCAAGGTCTTCCGTGTTATGCGCGCTTCTGAATGGGCCCACCCTGGCGAAGACCGAGCGGCGGAACATGGAGAAGGGGCCGGGCGTGACGTGGATAGCATTCAGGGTGCTGTACATCTTGCGCAAAAAGATGCCGATATTGTATTCCGCGTGCTGGATATGGTCGAGGACGGTCTTGGGGGTCCGGATCTTGATGGCCGGCGTGACCGCCATGACCTCTGGATCCGAGAAGTACGGGAGCATCCTGTTCAGAGCTTCCGGATGGACGAAGGAATCTGCGTCGAGGCAGCCGACGATGTCGCTCGCGCTCTTCTCTATGCCGAGGTTCACGGCCGTGTGCTTGCCGCCGTTCGCCTTCCTGTATATGGAGATCTGCGGATCGCCTTCGTACCGCTTCAGGTATGACCAGGTGTCGTCCGTGGAGCCGGCGTCTAAGGGGATTACCGAGAGCTTGTCCTTCGGGTAGGTCAACTGCTTCAGCGACTCGATGGTGCCGATGACCGTGGCTTCCTCGTTATAGCAGGGCACGATGACGGAGACTGTGGGGAGCTCCGTGGGAAGAACGGGAAGGCCGTTCTTCTTCAGCTTGGCCCTGTGCTCGAAGAGGGCGATGATAAGGAACACCTGTGTGTAGAGAGAGGCGAAAAGGAGGGCCTGCGTAAGGGTTTGGAGGAGGAAGGCCATGGCTGTTGAGTATACGTCCCAAAGTAGCCGTATGCAAACTTTTCTGCTAGAGTTACGGCCATGAAACGGAAGCTGTCCATCACGGATCCAGAGGAGCAAAAGCTCATCGAAAAAGCCTACGCGGAGAAGGATGCCAAGAGCCTCCGCATCCAGCGCCTCCTGGATCTCCCGGACCTCACCAAGAAAGCTGGCTCGCCCGTAAAGATCCTCTTCGACACCGTCATCGGCCTGCCGACGTTCAGGGACTTCGATATCGTCGAATTCCCGAGAGTCGTCACCGTCGAGCAGAACTTCGACCTCCTCAATACGCCGAAGGATCATCCGAGCCGCCGCGAGAACGACACCTACTATATAGACGCCACGCATGTCCTGCGCACCCAGATGACGGTCATGTGGTCCTTCTATCTCAAGGATCCAGAGGTCCGGAAGAAGCTCGAGACAGAAGGGGAGATCAAAGCGCTCTCTCCCGGCATCGTCTTCCGCAAGGACGAGATAGATCGCAAGCACTACCCGGCCTTCCATCAGATCGATGGCCTGTACGTGTGCAAGCGCTCCAAAAAAGTCATCACCATCGATGACTTGAAGCAGGTCCAAATGGATATGGCCAAGAGCATATTCGGCGACAAGCTCGAATACCGCTTCCTCGAGGACGCGTTCCCGTTCACCACGCCGTCCATCCAGATGGAGATCATGTTCAACGGCGATTGGATGGAAGTGAACGGCGCTGTCCTCGTCCATCCGCAGGTCCTGAAGAACTTTGGCCTTGACCTCGAGGTATACAACGGCTGGGCCTTCGGCTTCGGCGACCGCCTGGCCATGGTGAGGATGCAGATCCCGGGCCACCGCATCCTCTGGTCCGACGATCCGCGCATCACCAAGCAGTTCATGTCCAAAGATTCTATATATAAGGAGGTGAGCAAATATCCGCCCATCGTGCGCGATATCTCTTTTGTCGTGGACAAGAGCGTGAGCCTCAACAACTATTACGAGATCGCCCGCGACTGCGCAGGCAACCTCATCGAGGAGATCAAGCTCATCGACACCTTCGAGAACGCCATAAAGTTCGGCGAAGGCAAGGTCAGCTACACCTTTCGCATCACCTACCGTTCGCCCGAGCGCACCCTCACCAACGAGGAGGCCAACGCCATCCATGACAAGATCCGCGAGAAGACGGCGGTAGAGCTCGGGGCAGTCCTGCGTTGATTTAGTAGAGAAAACGTGGTACAGTATTTGCAGGTATAAAGTACAACCCTCAACAAGAAAGGAGGCTGTCATGGCCGAAAAAGCACTACACACCTGGTTCATCGATCCGCGGGGCAATGAAATGGCAAATGAGATCCTCGGCAGGTCGCTGCAGGATGAAAATGCCTATACCGAGCAGGAATGCGCAGATGGCAAAAAGCGCAACGTATATCGTTGCCCGGATTACGAGTTCGTCGCCAACTTCGAACGCAAAGCGAAAGCGAAAGAGCTTGTCTATAAGGTCTATGTTCGCACTGGACTGCACGGCAAGCTCCGGCCACGAGACTCTATTTTCAAGAAGAGGCGGAAGCGCAATCTTCGCATTCGCACGTTCGCCTAGGACTCTGATCCCCCCTCGATCCCGACCTTCACCGGCCGGGATTTTTTGTACAAAAAATCGGCTTCCTGCGGAGGAAGCCGATGCGAGCTTGAGAAGCTTTCAGATCATGCGCCCTGGAGGGCGGTTCAGGGTCCAGACCATGCTCGGCTTGCCGTTGATGGTCTGGATGAGCTTCATGAGGCCGATGCCTTTGCCGTACCAGAGGTCCTCGTCGAAGCCGGAATGGAGGAGCTTGCTCACGGGATCGTTGTCAGAAGGGGATAGATCGGATGGGGCTGAAGAAGCCACTGTCCGCCTGAAGTGCAGGCACGGAGTGCCGTCGCGCTTCTCGACCCCCACGAACCTGATGATGTCGTTCTCCTCGCTGATCCCTATGATCTCGCTCGTCGAGGCTGCATAGAAGAGGAAGCGGGCGGCTTCTCCAGGCCTGCCGGAATCGTTGCCGCGCGAGCCCAGGCTGCCCGGCGGGTAGACGACGATCTGCATGGCGTTGCATCCCTTGAACTTGTCGATGGCCCAATACACGCCTGCCTGATACTCATATATCCCGATGTCATCCCGGTCGATGGCTATCTCATAGCCTTCGGGATACGAGAGCGTCCCCTGTGTAGGCGAAGGCTTCGCTACCCGCATGATGAGCTGATACTTGCCGTCCGCCGCAGGAGAAGAGATGTAGAATCGCTGGCGTATCTCTTCTGAATGTATTGTGCCATTTCCGCTCGGCCAGCGCGTGACCCTATGGCTGAGCCCCTCCAGGCCGGGGGTGGGGAACTCGATGGTATACGACCAACGGGTACCGGACGCAGTCGGGAAGAAATCCCGCGAGTTGGCCGGTGCGGAGACGGACGGGATTTCTGTTTTAGCCCCTAGCTCAGCGGGGGAGGAGCTATCTCCCGTTTTCCGCTCCCAGCCCTTGTTCTGGTAATCGTAGCGGACTCCGAAGTATGCCAAGACCATCAAGGCGAACATGAAGAATATGAATTTTTTCACAAGTCCTTTCGTTTCTGTATGCTGTTGTTGCTGTTCAAGATTCTTTCTGAAAGTACATTGAATCATGAATCTTGTCAAACAAAAAAGCCCGGCATTCCCGGGCTTCTCTGCTTACGGTCTCTTTCGTAAGATGAAGACTCTATTACATGCTTGAAGCCGGGGACGAAGGAGGCGTCATCGGAGCGGAAGCCATCGGGGCCGCAGCGCCTTCGCCTTTCTTGGCGAGCGTGCAGACGTACCAAAGCAGGACACCGACCACGAGCGGCAGGATGGCCATGGGGATGCTTACGAAGATGGCCGTCGTGACGATGGCGCCGACCATGATGATCTGGAGGCCGCAGACGGCCCACTTCACGAGCTTGGGGATCCAGAGGCCGATGGCGCCGGCGAGCTCTGCCGCGCCGATGAAGTACATGAACCAGACAGGCAGGTGAGCCGTAGCGAAACCGGCAACCTGCATCGGGTCGCCGCTCAGCTTGGCATAGGCACTAAAGAGGAATAGAGCGGTCAGGATCACGCGAAGGACGTTATAAACGATCTTGTTTGTTTTAGTCATAACGGCATAAGTATACCCGGAAGCCTGCCGGGAAGGAACGCCAGGGCCAGGCTGTACTATTCCTTGTTTTTACTGTATGATTTTCGGCCGTATAGCACCATGAAAAGATCCCTCTATCTCACCGCCGGTTTTCTGTGGGGGTGCTGCCTGGGATTGTATGATTGTATGGGGAAGCCCCTCATCTGGGTCTTGGAAGGGCTCCTTGAGTTCTTTGCAGGGATCATCGAGTTCTTCGCATCCTTTGCAGATCTCTTGTTCGGCCCTCGCCGTCCACCGAAGATACCCCATGTCAGGAAATACCCCAACCGTTGCCTCCACCGATGACTGCCTTCAGTGCGAGCCGCCCGTCCCCCCCCGGCGGCTTTTTTATCGCCCAAACCTTTTCAATGTCGCAAAAATGACGTACTGTGTATCTTCTATGGCAAAAGGCTCCAAATCACACAAGAATGACTTCTTGGGCGACACCGTCATCCGGTTCGACGAGGTGTCGTTCGAATACGGCCAGAACAAGCCCATCCTGGATGAGGCCAGCTTCACTGTGCGCACCGGCTCCAAGATCACCATCATGGGCCAGAATGGGGCGGGCAAGTCGACCATCTTCGGCATGATCCTGGGCGCGGGCGATACAGGCACAGAAGGCGAGGCGGGTATGCACAAGGTAGAGTCCGGCGACATCCACATCACCAAGGGCGCCACCATCGCCACGGCCCGCCAGGTCATCCCGCGCCCCGACCTCGAGCTCACCGTCCGCGACTTCTTCCAGAAATGCTTCGCCGAGAAGCAATATGACCTCGACCCGCGCATCGATGCCATCCTCGACGTGGTGAACCTGCATACCCACAAGACGGCCGAGGACATCAAGGACCGCGTCCTCAAGACCTTCTCGGGCGGCCAGCAGGCGGGCATCCTCCTCGCCTCGGCCCTCATCCAGGATTCTGACATCCTGCCCCCCGACGAGCCGACCAACAACCTCGACAAGGCAGGCATCGAGCATCTCACCCAGTTTCTCATCAATTACAAGAAGACCTGCCTGGTCATCTCCCACGACGCCGACTTCCTGAACGCATTCACGCACGGCGTCTTGTACCTCGACGTGCACACCCGCAAAGTCGAGCAGTACGTGGGCGACTACAAGGACGTGGTGGACCAGATCTCGCGCCGCATCGAGAAGGAGAACATGGACAATGCCCGCCGCCAGAAGGAGATCGACGCCAAGAAGTACCAGGCGGGCCTCTTCGCCCAGAA
>CAYSOS010000009.1:0-12742 GCA_964432735.1 uncultured Candidatus Saccharibacteria bacterium | reverse complement strand
TGCTCCGCAGTGTGGCGAGGCTTCATGTGGAGGTAATATGTAGTCTTAAGCCCTTTATCCCAGGCAGTGGTGTAGACATTCATGATCTCGTCTATGTCTCTTATGTCTAGGTACATGTTGCGGGAGATGCCCATGTCTACCCATTTCTGGGCGCGAGCCGCTATCTCAACGTAAGCGTAAGGGGAGACGGCGAAGGAAGTTTTATAAATTCTTTTGATGTGGTCTGGGATTTCAGCGATGTTTTCTATATCACCGTGGTTCTCTACAATCTGCTCGCGAGTTTTCTCACAAAGATTTTCGTCCATGAGAGCCTGCATTAAGTTGTAGTTCACTTCCAAGTACTTGCCAGAAATTTTGTTGCGGGAAAACATTTGAGTAAAGCGAGGGTCGATACCAGGAGAGGTGCCCGCTACGAGTCCGATGTTGGCATTCGGGGCGATAGCAAGCAAGGTTGCGTTACGCATACCAACCTTTACTTTATTGCGGAGGCTTGCCCAGTCTAGGGGCGGGAGAATTTTAGCAGATTCTTTGCGCACAGTTAGCTCGCGACCGCGGTCAAACTCAAGCTTAGCTAGAGTGTCTAGGGGCACTTCACCTCTGGACCAGCCGGAGCCCTTGAAATTTTTATAAGAGCCACGCTCGGCGGCGAGATCGGCGAATACATCGATGGCCATGTAGGAAATAAATTCAAAAACTTGGTCAGATAGATCGTAGGCCTCGTTGTCCTCATAAGAATAACCCAAGAGTTCTAGCGAGTCAGATAGTCCCATAAGGCCGAGGCCCACGGCGCGGTTCTCAGAGTCTGCCTTGATCGCCTCAGCAATAGGAAGCTCATTGATGTCTACTAGGTTGTCGAGCTGGCGAGTTGCTAGGCGAGTAGATTCCTCTAAACGATGCCAGTCTATCTGCTTGTTGACTATGTGCTTGGCTAGGTTTATGGAAACAAGGTTGCAGACTGCCACATGGTCGCGGTCAGTAGGTAGGGTAATCTCCGTGCAGAGGTTGGACATATGGATGGTGCCGGTGTTGTTGTTGAGGGCGCGGACGTTGATGGGATCCTTCCAAGTGAGCCAGGGGTGCGACGTGGACTGGAGGGCCGTGATGATCTGGCGGAACTGCTCGCGAGCGGGCACTTTCTTGAATGCCCGGATCTCGCCGCGCTCTGCGCGGGCGCAATACTCCTTATTTTTCTCCGAAAAGGCGTTGCCGTAGAGCTCGTTCAGCTCCCTGGCATCGGCAGGATCGAACATATACCAGTCCTGTCCGTTCTGGACGCGCTTCATGAACTCGTCGGACATGAATACGGCGGTATTGGCTGTGCGCATGCGCATATAGTCGTCGCCGGCGTTGTGCTTCCAGTCGATGAATTCGGGGAAATCGAGGTGCCAGTTCTCCATATAGAAGCAGAGGGCGCCCTTCTTCTTGCCGCCGCGCTGGATGGCGCGGATGGCGGTGTCCATGATCTTGGCGAACGGCGTCGGGCCGGTGGATGCGCCGCCGAAGTTGGACTTCAAGGGAGATCCTGCCGCGCGCAGCTTGGTCACGGAGACGCCGAGGCCTCCGGAACCCTTCGAAAGGAGCATCACGTCAGCGACAGACTTGGCGATATGCTCCATGTCGTCCTGCACTTCCATAAGGAAGCAGTTCGAGAGAGCCGGGCGCAGAGTGCCCGCGGAGAGATTGGTGGAGCCGCCTGGGATATATTCGTGCTTGGACATCTTCTCGTAGAAGCGGATGGCCCAAGCGGTCGGGTCGGCCTCGTTGTACGAGAGGCCCATGGCGATGCGCATGAAGAAATATTGCGGCGTCTCGAGCGGCTGATTCTTGGTGTCCTTCAAGCTGTAGCGGTTCATGAGACCGTCGAGGCCGGCGTACTGGAAGAGATCGTCGCGGTCGATGGCGAGCGCGTCAGAGAGCTTCTTTAGGTTGAACTTGGCCGCCATGTCCGGGTGGAGGCGGTTCTGGGCGATGCCGTTCTGGACATATGCTTCGAAGCCAGCCTTGTGCTTGGCCTTCAAGTCCCCGGCATCGTCGAGATCGTAGTCTCCGACCACCCTTCTATATATAGTCTTGAGGAGGAGCCGCACGGCGACCTTGTCGTACTGGATGTCTTCCTTGATGTTCTGGACCGTGGCGTTGATGGTGGCCTTGTCCATCTCGTCGGTGGTGATGCCATCGTAGAGCGTGAGCTGGGTGTCGGTCGCTATCTGCGTCACCATGGCGATCGGGTCGAAGAAATCCTGGCAGGCGCGCTCGATGGACCGGTTGATCCTATCGGCGTTGAAGAGCTCTTTCGTTCCGTCGCGCTTGGTGATGAAGATATTCATACGGTGGTGATGCTTTTGATAATTGCGTCCAAGACAAGCAACTACACGGTGCATGTAATTGCTCATGACATCGATCCCGGGTTTCCCTATGCTGACTTACTGGCAAGTATAAGGCGTGCGCAGAGCGAAGAGAACTGTGGATAAGCGTTAGAACACGAGTTGCGTGCCAGTCGCAATCCCCCACTTCGCGGCGCCGCCAGAATTAAGCTCCAAAACGTAGCCGACATCGGCCGGCGGGTAGAAGACTTTGGGATACGTAGTGGGCAAAATGCCGCGGCGCGCGGCTGTGCGGGGTTTGGTCCGCAGGAGCCAGAGGAATGCGAGCGGGATGAGCGTGTCCCTCATCCAGAATCCGGACACGCCGGGAGCGCCGAAGACGAAGAGCATGCCGGAATCATTCGGAAGGGAGGTTCTGCCGCCCAGTCCTTGTTCGCGCTCGTCAGAAGTGGTCGCGACGAGGATATGGAGCGCGCCCTTGGGAGCTTTGAGCGTAGAGGACGCGAACGGCTGGCCAGACGACTGGCTCGAATATGCCGCAGCCGCGCCGGCTGTCGTGCTCGCCTCGCCGAAATCCGGCTGCGGCACAGAGATAGCGCCCCGCTCGGCGAGGCGCACAAGCACATACCCGCTTATGACGAGCATGACGAGGAATGAGATCCTGGAAAAAGTCCTGGTTTGCATGAAATAATAGCAGTGCTACGATACGGCCATAGGGATCGCTATAAACTAATACTATCATATGACAACCTTCAGCTTCTGGCCCATACTCATCGCTTCTATCATCGCTTTCGGCACCGGCGCCCTCTGGTACTCGCCGGTCCTCTTCGGAAGAGAGTGGATGGCCCTCTCCGGCATCACCGACGCGGACGTGAATGAAAGCTCCAAGAGAGGCATCTGGAAGCTTTACGTCATCCAGTTCATCACGACGGTGATCACCTTCAGCGTGCTCGCCTTCATCGTGACGGCGGTAAGCGGCAGGACTGCTGCGGACGGAGTCTTCCTCGCCTTCCTCGCATGGCTCGGCTTCCCTGCCATGGCCGCAGTGGGGAACGTCATCTGGAACAAGCAGCCGATCAAGCTCGCCCTCATCACCACCATCGGCACCCTGGTCTCCTGGATCGTGGGCGGCGCCATCATCGGCGCATGGCACTAAGCTGACTCTGCGAGCGCTTCTTTGTCTGCCTCTTTTTCTCCCTTCACTACCTGCACGCCGATCTTCCGCTGGAGCATGAGGCGGATATCTTCTGCCGCGCCTTTCTCTATAGGGTCGAGTACTATCTCGGACTCATCTGGTTGTCCCGGCTCTTCCTGCCCTGCCGAATCTATGACCACTCTGCTCGTCTTCGAGAAGCGGTGCATGAGGTTCCGTTCGACGTTGATGTCCTGCATGGAGCGGTACGGTATGGAGACTTCCGTGAGACTGAGGATGCCGCGCTTCAATTTCATGTCGAATTCCTCGAACGTGAAGGTGTAGTTTGCGTATTCCATGCGCGCCATGATGATGCCCACGAGGCATGCCAGGAGGGCGATGAGGAAGAGGCCGATGGTGATCCAGTTCAATATGGAAAGGGCCGCCGCCGACGGAGCGTGGACGCCAGCGAGAGAAAGCGGGCCCACGATGAGCGCAGAGATGCCGCCCTTTGTGACCAGGAGGACAGCGGCAACGAGGAGGAGGGAGAGGCTCGCCGTCATCTTGCGCGATGCTATGTAGAGATAGGCTGCCCGCCCAAGCCGCTGTTCCTGGTTGAGTGGGATCATGCCGCTATTGTAGAACAAAAAGAGGGGTTTGGCGATGATTAGACTTATCACATATTTTTATGTACCATCCGGACTAGAAGAAACACAAACCAATAGGAGCTTAGTATGCAAGAAGCAAAAGTATTAGCTGAGGATATGTTTGAGCCTCTACCCGAGAAAGACCAAGATCGAGGAGCGGCTCATCAAGATGTACGAAGAGGAGACTCGGAAGAAATTGCTCGAGCTCTTCGAGACAGACTATGGCGCTCTTGAGGACTACCGAGAAGGCTTTAGCAAATTATTCGGTGAGCCAACTTTTCAGATTCCACCCGAAGAAATCGCCAAGCTTCTGTCTGGCGCAAACAGCGTACTGCATGATCCTGTACCCCTTCCTTGGGAATTGATACAGAACCCCGTGACGCGAGAGAATTTCTCTCGCGGCATCGCTATCCTTACAGCCCAGATGGATAGGTTCGAGAAACTATCGTGATATCGCCTGCCACCTTCCAACGGAGGTGGCTTTTTATTTTGCATACGGTGGCGGAGAGAGAGGGATTCGAACCCTCGATACCCTTTCGGATATACCACCTTTCCAGGGTGGCCCATTCGACCGCTCTGGCATCTCTCCATATGCGCCGGACCGAGGCCCGCGCGCGGCATGACCTAGCCTATCAGGATAGCTCGAAAACGACAATCTCCGAGTCGGATCCCACGCGCATGGGCGGGCCCCAGGTGCCCACCCCGCTCGAGGTATATGAGAGCATCTCTTTGTATCTGGTCAGGCCATACGAGTGCCCCTTGTATATGAGATACGGAAGGATGTTCAAGGGGAACTGCTGGGCGCGGTGCGTGTGCCCGGAGATCTGCATGGACACGCCCGCCCGCTCCGGGATCTCCAAGTGAGACGGCTGGTGCTTGAGGAGGATGGAAGGCCTGGAGCGGTCTATCTTGAGGTCTGCCAGGATGCCGGCAAGGCGGTTCCTATATATAGAGTCATGATCCGTGACGCCGAGGACCTGTAGGCCTTCTATGTCTGCCATCTCGTTCAAGAGCACGCGGATGCCGAGAGAGCGGATGGCTGTGAGGAAATGTGTGCTGTCTGAGAACTCCTCGTGGTTGCCCGTGACGAAATATATGCCCTGCGGCGGCTTCAACCCCGCAAGCGGCGCGATGATGGCCTTCTCGTCTACTTTGACGCCGTCATAGAGGTCGCCGCCGATGAACACGATGTCAGGCTTGGCGGCATTCACGGCCTCTACCATTCGCCGCGCGAATGCCGCGCCATGGACCTGACCCAGATGTATGTCGCTCACGAACACGATCCGCTTCCCTTTCCAGAATGCAGGGAGATCCGGGAGCGCGAGAGGGATGCGCTTCGTCTTGAGAGAGCGGGCATGCAGGAGACCGTATATGCCGGCAAGAAGGGCGACAGCTCCCAAGAGCTGGCCGAGCCAGGAGAGCGGAGCGAGCCAGAGGCCTGCGCCCGGCGGTTCCAAGATACCGAGAATAGCGCCGTACGCGAATGCGCCCAGGAATAAATAGACGAAGAATCCCATCCAGACTGCCGTCATGCGATACAGAAACCGAGTGAGGCTATTGTTGTACCTCGAAGAGATGAACAGGACCGCCACAGAAGCGAAGGCGAAGGTCGCCAAGAAGATCTGGAGGAATCCGGACGGAAAGGCCAAGGAAAGCGGCCAGGCTGTTTCCGCAGCCATGTATATGATGGTGTGCGCGAGGGCGACAAAAGAAGCCAGGATAGACAAGAAAAAAACCATGCGGACGGTGGATGTGAGGATGCTCTTGTCTTTCATGCTATAGAAAGTGATTGTAGCATAAATAAAAAACGGCATGACATCTGATGTCATGCCGTCGCTGTCGATTCTATGGGTTCGAGGGAAAGAGCCTTGATGTAAAGCTCATCCGTAAAGTACAGGATGAATCCGTACTCTACCTCTATCTCAGTCCCTACAGAGAGGGAGCTGCACTGATTTTGGGAAAGGTGATATACAGTAGACGTATGCTTCCCTACTTGTATGTCGAGCGCTAGAAGTAGGCTGCCGTCCTCGGCCGTGATGAGAGGTATCGCTACCTCCTTTCTCACTACTGTGCCTTTTCCGCTGCGCTTTCCGCTGAGACGGAGCATGATTTGATACATGAGCTCCCCTACTATCCCCGTACACCATCCAAAAACTAAGAGGCCTCCTATGGAGACCCATAAAAGAAGTTTGAACCAGGTCATGAGAAGATGTGTCTGAAACTACCTTCTCACATATTTAAATCTGTGTCAACTACCACTTTCCTGACGCGCCGCCGCCCCCGGAAGAGCCGCCGCCGAAGCCGCCGAAGCCTCCGGAGCCGTTAGAGCCTCCGAATCCCTTGCCCCCGAGGAAGATAGGCCAGAAGCCGCCCATGCCGCCGGGACCTCGGGGCCCGCCGAATCTTGAAACGATGTAGTCGAAGATGAGACCGAGGATGGTGAGGATGATGACAGCAGCCACGCCGATGCCGAAGCCCCAGACGAAGCCGACAATGACGCCCGCTCCGGCGCCTAAGACGCCGCCGAGCCACCAGGACCTGGTGCGGCCGAGGACACGGATGAGCATATTAAGGATAATGAACCCGAAGAAAAAGAGCGCGCCGAAAGTGTTGTTGTCGATCGAGCCGGAAGATGTCTCCCCTGCCGGAGTAGAATACTGGGCCGCATCCGGCGAGCCGGTGATGATCTCGCCGATGGCGTCCACGCCGCCGGCGATGCCGCCGGCATAGCCGCCATCCTTGAAAGCCGGGATCATGACATTCCGGATGATATTCCCGGACTGGAGGTCAGTCACGGTTCCCTCCAAGCCGTATCCGACTTCGATGCGGGCTTCGTGGTCGCCGGTAGATACGAGGATCAGAAGGCCGTTGTCCTTATCCTCGTTGCCGATCCCCCATTCTTGGAAGAGATTCACCGCGTAGTTCTCGACAGTGTCGCCGTCGAGAGACGAGACCGTCACAGCGACGATGTCGTCGCCGGTCGCGGCATGGAGGGCTTTGAGCTTGCCTTCGAGGGCCTGCGCATCAGCTGCGGAGAGGACGTGAGCGAAGTCGTTCAGGTAGCCCGTCGGCTTGCCCGGGCTCGTATAGGCAAAAACTCCCGACGGAATCGAAAGGAGCGCAAGAAGAACGGCGAAACTAGAAGCTGACTTTCGGAGCATTTTCAGCGCCAGAGGCTGCCTGGAAGTAATTGAGGTCGCCGAAGCCGAACATGGAGGCGACGATGGACGACGGGAAGCGCTTGATGGACATCTCGTATGCCTGGACATCGTCGTTGTAGCGCTGGCGCTCGACGGCTACGCGGTTCTCAGTCCCTTCGAGCTGGGTAATGAGGTTCTGGACGGCGTCGGAAGACTTCAGGGTCGGATAATTCTCGACGACGGCCAAGAGGCGGCCGAGCGAGGATTCCACCTCGGTCGCGGCAGCAGCTTTGTCATTCACGGTCGTGGCGCCAGCGTAATGAGCGCGAGCGTCAGCGAGCGCGGTGAAGACGGCGGTCTCCTGCTTCATGGCTCCCTGGACCGAAGCCACGAGGTTCGGGATGAGGTCGAAGCGGCGCTGGTACTGGGTCTCGACCTGCTGCCACTGGGCAGTGGCGGCTTCCTTCTGGGAAACGAGGCTGTTGTAGGTGCTCCAGCTATAGAGGGCCCCGAGAGCGACGATGACCAGAATTATAATGAGGGTTTTCTTCATGGAGTGAGGATCGAGGGGCTATTTCGGAGCCTGGGTCTCGTCCTGGCCCTTCGGAGGAGCGACGAATGTGAAGGTCTTGACCATATCTGTGAAGGCAGCGTCAGCGGTATTCAGGATAGCCTTGTTGTTGTTCTGAGCCTGGGTGAGGTTGGAGCCGGTGAGGTTCTTGGTCTCCGGACCGAGGGCGATGTACGAGAAGGCGAACATGTAGCAGACGCCGTTGTTCTCGAGCGAGTACATGCGGTTGAAGTAGGAGCGGCTCTGGACGCTGTTCGACATGGAGATCATGTTGAAAGTCTGGGTGCCGAGCGTGACTGTCTTCCTCTCATTCACAGTCGTGACAGGCGGGAATGCGCACTTGCCGCCAGAGACCATGATGTCGGATTCGAGCTTGGCTACGGTCGAAACCTGCGACTGGTCGACGGGGGCGATGAACTGGACGCCCGTGGTGGTCTCTTCTTTCTCCCATGCATTCGGGTAGGAGACCTGGAAGCCGAGCTCGGCGTTCTGGTACTTGGACAGAGAGCCGGAAACCTTGGTGGTTTCGGAGACAGGGAGCGGAGCCGTCGTGCTGCCCGTGACCTGGTCGAGCGGGTTCAAGACGCCCGAAGGAGCCTCAGGCGAGCGGCCGCCGAGCCAGACGATGCCTGCGATGACGATGACTACGATGATAATGCCGATAATCGCGTTCCTAGTGTTTTTATTCATATCGAGAAATTGTAGCGCTTTTGAGCAGTAGGAGCAAGGATGCTATTGATAGTCCATTCCAGGGGCTCCGTGGGCATGGCCGGCGTCTTTCTTCTCTTCCGGCTCGTCGGCGACAGCGGCTTCGGTGGTAAGGAGGATGGCTGCGGCCGAGCAGGAATTCTCGACGCCGAGGCGTGTCACTTTGACCGGATCGACGATGCCTGCGGCGACCATGTCGGGCACGAACTCGTCCTTGAGGGCATCGTAGCCGCTCGTTCCCTTTCCATTCTTGATCTTGTCTACGATGACGGGGC
The DNA here is from genome assembly GCA_964432735.1 of uncultured Candidatus Saccharibacteria bacterium. GTDB lineage: Bacteria > Patescibacteriota > Minisyncoccia > Phycocordibacterales > PALSA-1337 > C7867-002. Next base: position 3,945 of record CAYSOS010000009.1, on the reverse strand, counting down.
CGTCGTCCGTGCCGGCGTTGATGGCGATCTGGCGGGCCGGAGCTTCGAGGGCCTTCAAGACGATCTGGTAGCCGAGCTTCTGCTCCGGGGTGAGGGTCTTCTTGGAGAGAGACTTCTCGACTTCTGCCGCTGCGCGCACGAGGGCGACGCCGCCGCCGGCGACCAGGCCTTCCTCGATGGCGGCCTTGGTAGCATTCACAGCATCCTCTATCTTGAGCTTCAGATACTTCATCTCGGTCTCGGTGGCCGCGCCGACGCGGATGACAGCGACGCCGCCGGAGAGCTTGGCGATGCGCTGATCGAGATTTTCCTTGTCGTACTTGGACGTGGTGTCCTCGCGCTGTTTCTTGATCTGGAACACGCGCTTGTCGATGGCAGCTTTGGAGCCCTTGCCGCCGATGATGATAGTGTTGTCTTTGGTAGAAATGACTTTCTTGGCCTTGCCGAGCATCTCGAGGGTGGCCTTCTCGAACTTGATGCCGACTTCTTCTGAAATGACAGTGGCACCGATGGTGACGGCGATATCCTGAAGCATCTCCTTTTTGCGATCACCGTATCCCGGAGCCTTGATGGCGAGGACGTTGAAGGTGCCTCGGAGCTTGTTCACGATGAATGTAGCCAGGGCTTCCCCGTCCACGTCCTCGGCGATGATGACGAGATCCTTCTTGCCGGTCTGGGCGAGCTGTTCAAGCAAAGGCAAGATCTCTTTCACTGTCGAGATCTTCTTGTCTGTGACGAGAATGGCCGGATCGCGGTATTCGGCTTCCATGCGCTCGGCGTTGGTGACGAGGTATGCGGAGGCATAGCCCTTGTCGAATTCGATGCCTTCGACAATCTCGGACTCGAGTTCGGTGGACTGGGATTCTTCGACAGTAACGACGCCGTCCTTGCCGACCTTCTTGATGGTGTCGGCAATGATCGTGCCGAGCTCTGCGGATTCGGCAGAGATGGTGGCGATCTGCTTCACCTCATCGTCGCTCTTGATGGGCTTGGCGAGAGCCTTGAGAGCTGCGACCACGTCCTTGGCGGCGGCTTCAATGCCGAAGCGCACGCCCATGGGCGAGACGCCCATGGTGGTCTGGCGGAGGCCCTCCGAGACGATGGCCTGGGTGAGGATGGTGGCTGTCGTGGTTCCGTCTCCGGCCTTGTCGTTGGTCTTAGAGGCCACTTCCTTGATGATCTCCGCGCCCATATTCTCGAATTTGTCCTTGAGGGTGATCTCGCGGGCGATGGAGACGCCGTCGTTGGTGATGGTCGGCGAGCCGAAGCCCTTGTCGAGGACGACGTTCCTGCCGCGCGGGCCGATAGTGATCTTCACGGTGTCAGCGACCGCGTCTATGCCTGCCTTGATGGCCTTGCGGGCTGCTTCGTTATAGAGAATCTTTTTTGCCATAAATGATGTTCGGTATTAGATGATAAATTATTTCACGACGGCCAATATCTCAGACTCGCGCACTATATAATAGTCATCTTCGCCGATCCTGACCTTATCGCCCCACTGGAAGAGGACGGTATCGCCGACTTTGACCGTGGGCGCGACGAGCTTGCCGTCTTCAGTGCGGCCAGCGCCCACAGCGACCACTTCGCCGCGCTTGCCGCCCTTGTCAGTATCGGCGCCGGCAGGGATGATGATGCCGGACGAAGTCTGCTTCTCTGCGGACTCGGTGTCTTCCTTGATGACGATGCGGTCTGCGAGCGGGCGGATCTTCGCGGCGATGTCTGAGGGCACCTTCTTTTCCTGGGTCTTCTTGGTTAGTTTGGGTCCTGCTGATTTTGGCATGATTTTGAGATTAATCCTGGTAATTTGAGTACAGGCATTATAGGCGAAAAAGTTGAAGCGACAACTTGACACCCATTTAAATCATGTTATTTTATGACCAGTAACGCGTCGCAACAATCAGCTCGTTTTCAAAATGAAATCCTATGGCAGTGCTTTGATAGTCATCGCTGTCGGCGTCATCATGTCAATCATCCTTGAGAAACTCGCCGGCATCGATCTGTCCCAGTTCACCAGCTTTCAAAAAACCATCATCTACCTTCCTAACTTTGTAATAGGATGCTTCGTTGGGAGCATCCTGGAAAAAAGCAGGGCGGCGTTAAGGAAAAGCTAGTTACCAGCGCGAGTCCCGAGTCAGATCGGGACTTTTTCATTGCCCATCGGATCCGGGAATCGCATCTTGCATTTCCCTGCCCATATGATAGTGTATCCCCCAATGAAGTCTCTCCTCCCGTACGTGCAGATCATCCTGTCCGTCCTTCTCGTCGCAGCGATCCTTTTGCAGCGCACGGGCGCCCAGATTGGCGGCGCATTCGGAGGAAGCGATACCATGAGCTCGGCATATCACACCCGCCGGGGACTTGAGAAGACCCTGTTCACCGCTACGATTATCATCGCCATCCTCTTCGCTGTTTCGGCCCTCGTGAGCCTCATCTAGTGATCCAGGCTCTCCGAGTCTCGCCCGGGCCGCTACGCCCTTCACTTCGTGACTGACATACAACCTACAGAACTTCGCCTCAAAGGAGGCTCCGCTATACTGGAATACATACGCAAATTCTCTGCCACCGAGAAGGCGGTCTTTGGCGCATTCGTCGTGGCAGCTCTCGTGACGGCCCTCATTATGGCTTCCCGCGTGAACGCGCTCTTCACCGTCGAAGTGCCGGCCGAAGGCGGCACGCTCCATGAAGGCCTCGTCGGGCTTCCCCACACGGTGAATCCTATCCTTGCCGTGACAGACGTAGACCGCGATCTGTCTGCTGTCGTCTATTCAGGCCTGACCAAGTACCAGAATGGCACCATCATGTCGGACATAGCCCAGGGCCTGGTCATCTCTTCGGACGGCCTCACCTATACCTTCACTTTGAAGCCCGGCGCGGAATTCCAGGATGGATCGCCGCTCACATCGGCTGACGTGGCCTTCACCATCGAGAAGATCCGCGACTCGGCCCTGAAGAGCCCGCGCGCCCTCGACTGGGCTGGCGTGACCGTCACGGCAAGCTCTCCGAACGTGGTCGTCTTCACCCTGAAGCAGCCGTACGCCTCATTCCTGGCAAATACGACCATCGGCATCCTGCCCAAGCATATCTGGGGATCGGTGAGCGACGACCAGTTCATCTTCAGCGAATACAACATCAATCCCGTCGGCTCAGGACCGTATAAGGTGACCGGCATAGACCGCAACCAAGGCGGCATCCCCACCGACTATCATCTGGCATCATGGAGCGGCTATTCCGGTAAGAAGCCGTACATCTCGGACCTGACTTTCTCATTCTTCCCGGACGAGGAGCACGCCCTCTCTGCTCTCGCGAGCGGCTCCATAGACAGTTTGCCGTCCATCTCGCCCGAGCAGGCGACCCAGCTTGCCGCGAACAGCGGCGAATCGTACACGGTGGCGGCCGCCCCTCTTGAGCGCGTCTTCGGGGTCTTCTTCAACCAGAATGTGAACCCTGTCCTCGCCGACCCCATCATCCGCCAGGCCCTGGATACAGCAGTGGAGCAGACAACCCTGGTAAAGGCCGTCTTGGACGGATACGGCACGCCCGTAGCTGGCCCTCTGCCGCCGGGCATCCGTGCGTCCTCCACTCCCGCAGCTCCGGCGGCGACCGGCATAGCCGCAGCCCAGGCCCTTCTCGAGAAGAACGGCTGGAAAAAAGACGCTGACGGCATCTACGAGAAGAAGCCGGCCAAGGGCGCGGCCAAGGTCCTGTCGCTCACGCTCTACACCGCAGATGCCCCGGAGCTGAAGCAGGCCGCGGAGATCGTGGCCAAGGCCTGGACGGACATGGGGGCGCGCGTGGACACCAAGATCTTCGAGCCCAACGAGCTGTACCAGAACGTCATCAAGACCCGCACCTACGACAGCCTCCTCTTCGGCGAGGCCATCGGCAAGGACAACGACTTGTACGCATTCTGGCACTCGTCCCAGAGGAATGCGCCAGGCTTGAACG
>CAYSOS010000008.1:0-14430 GCA_964432735.1 uncultured Candidatus Saccharibacteria bacterium | reverse complement strand
GGGATCCTGAAGGAATGCGCGCGCCTTACCATGGAGCTTGTTGACCCGAAGGAGCTCAAGAAGGCCAAGGACTACATCGCTGGCACGACCATGCTCGAGCTCGAGACGTCGGATGCACGGGCGGAGTTCGCCGGCTTCGACCAGGCGATAAAAGGGAAGATAGATGCTCCGGAAGAGATCATCCGGAAGGTGAACGCCGTATCGGCCGAAGACGTGCAGAAGCTCGCCCAGGAGATATTCGTGAACAAGGGCCTGAACCTCGCTCTCGTCGGCAGGACCAAGAAAGAAGCGCTCATTCCCATCGTCAGATTCGGATAATGGCCTGAAGCAGGTGTGATACAATATCGGCATATGCCCGACTCTCCTCGAAAGGAAAGGATCTCCATAAGCACCGGAACCATCGTCCGGACGTTCATCATCGCGATCCTCCTTTTCGCCCTCTACTATACGGCAGATATCCTCCTTCTCGTGGTCGCGGCCATCATCTTCGCTTCCTCTATCGAGCCCGCCATCCGTTGGCTCAAGAGATACCGCCTGAACAGGGTCATCGCCGTGATCCTCCTCTACGTCACTATAGCGGTCTTCCTGGGAACCCTCCTCGTTTTCTTCCTGCCAGTCGCTGCTAACGACCTCATCTCCTTCCTCACCAACGTCCCGAGCACCATCTCTCTCGAGACCCTCTGGAGCCCCATCCAGAGCATGGGAGTGCATCTCGGATCCACGCAGATCGGCACGGGATCCCTCGCCATATCGGATGTCATCTCGAGCCTGCAGGCATTCATAACGGGAAGCTCGGACGGAGCCATCCAGACCACGAGCTTCGTCTTCGGCGGCCTCCTCGGGCTCATCCTCATCGCCGTCCTCTCCTTCTATCTCTCGGTGCAGGAGGAGGGGGTGGCGGATTTCCTGCGCATCGTCACGCCGGTGCGCCACCATGGCTACATCATAGACCTCTGGAAGCGCTCCCAGCAGAAGATAGGCTTCTGGCTCCAGGGCCAGCTCTTGCTCGGCCTGGTGGTGGGAGTGCTGGTATACCTGGTCCTTATGGTCGTGGGCATCCAGCACGCGCTCATCCTGGCTCTTCTCGCCGGAGTCTTCGAGATCATCCCCGTCTTCGGGCCCATCATCTCGTCTGTGCCGCCCATCCTGCTCGCATTTGCTGAGAAAGGCGTGGGCACGGGGCTCCTTCTCATCGGCCTCTACATCATCATCTACCAGTTCGAGAGCCAGCTCTTCTATCCTTTGGTGGTGAAGAAGATCGTAGGCATCTCTCCTATCGTGGTCATACTCGCCCTCGTCGTCGGCGCGAAGCTCGCAGGCATCTTGGGAGCCCTCATCGCAGTGCCTCTCTCGGCCGTGCTCATGGAATACATCCACGATATAGATAAGTACAAGAAAGCGGAGATAGCGGAGCGGGAGAGCAGAGGGGCAGCCATGTAGGCATGGCCTGTTTGCAATAATCCTTCGCCGCGCTAGACTCAAAGCCCATGAAAAAGCCCCCTTTCTACATAACGACCACGCTGCCGTACGTGAATGCGGAGCCGCACATCGGCTTCGCCATGGAGATCATCCGCGCGGACATCATCGCGCGTTCCAAGGCGCTCGCCGGACACGGAGTCTTCTTCAATACCGGCACCGACGAGCACGGCGTGAAGATCTACCGCAAGGCCAAGGAGCAGGGCATAGAGCCGCAGGCATATTGCGACCAGATGGCGGAGAAGTTCAAGGCGGTCATGCCGGCTCTCGGCATCGCCGGTGGCGATGCGAAGGAAGTCCCGGGCATCGCCTTCAACTTCATCCGCACCACTGATCCGCACCATGTGAAGGCCGCCCAGGAATTCTGGAAGCTCGTGGACGAGAACGGCTTCATCTACAAGAAGAACTATTCCGTGAAGTACTGCGTGGGCTGCGAGCTCGAGAAGACCGAGTCGGAGCTCACGAACGGCCGCTGCCCGCTCCACCCGCTGATGGAGCTCGAGATCATCCAGGAAGAGAACTATTTCTTCAAGTGGAGCGCATTCCAGAAGCAGCTCCTCGACATGTATGCGAAGCGGCCGGATTTCGTCATTCCGGATTTCAGGTTCAACGAGATCAAGGCCTTCGTGGAGCGCGGCCTGGAAGACTTCAGCATCTCCCGCCTTGCTTCCAAGATGCCCTGGGGCATTCCCGTCCCTGGCGATGCAGACCAGGTCATGTACGTCTGGTTCGATGCCCTCGTAGACTATATTTCCGCCGTCGGCTGGCCGGATGACGAGGTCCAGGGCAAAAAAGAGGAGGGCGCCTTCAAGAAGTGGTGGGTAGACTCGGGCGGCTTGGTCCAGTATTGCGGCAAGGATAACCTCCGCCAGCAGTCCGCCATGTGGCAGGCCATGCTCATGGCCGCAGGCCTCGAGCCGTCCCGGCATATCATCATCAACGGCTTCGTGACAGGCGAGGGAGGCATCAAGATGTCCAAGTCCCTTGGCAATACCGTCGACCCCTTGGAGATCGTGAAGGAATATGGCACCGATGCCTTGCGCTACTACGTCGCCCGCGAGCTTTCGCCCTTCGAGGATAGCCCTTTCACCAAGGAGAAGTTCAAAGAGGCCTATAATGCCGGCCTGGCGAACGGCATCGGCAATCTGACCAGCCGCATCCTGAAGATGGTGGTCGATAACGGCGTGAAGCTTTCGCTTGCGCCTGCGGCGCCTGTGTCCATCGAAGGGTATAACATCAAGGCCGCCTGCGACGAGGTCTGGAAGGCGATCCAGGCCGCAGACAAGTCCATCCAGGACGATCAGCCATTCAAGGTTGTGAAGACCGATCCGGAAAAGGGCAAGAAGATGATCCAGAAGCTCGGCGAAGAGCTCTACCGCATCGCTTCGCAGCTCCTGCCTGTCATTCCGGGAACGGCAGAGGCTATCATGAAGCTTCTTGAAGAAGGAAAGATGCCGGAGGTGCCGCTTTTCGCGCGCAAATAAAAACAGCGCTCATAATGAGCGCTGTCGAAGTCACACTTCGAAGCCTGCTTCTCTCCGCATCTTCTCATATTCTCGCCAGCTCGTCGTAAGGGTCTTTTTCTGGACTTTGTGCAGATACACCGATTCTGCATCGATCTCTCTCTGCCATAATCTCCGATATTCATTGTCTCCAAGGAATAATGCCGGATTCAGGTGCTCTTGTTCCCAGCGTATCCTGGCCTCGCGAGCGTCCCCCCACTGCTTCTTGAGGCGCATCTCGACCTATTCGGCTTTTCCCGATCTCCAATCGACGATGGCTTTCATGACGATCATCAGGACAAAAAGCGCAAATACGATTCTGACTATCATATCGTCTCCTTCGTTAAAGGTTTCTGGTCTTTCCTAACCCTAGCACTTCTTCATTGAAATTTGAAGAAAAATTCATGCGGATTTGAACTTTTTTTGAGACGGATTTTATCTCTCGTCTGATATCGTAAGGGAGCCTCCGGGCTTTCTCTTGCCCGAGAGGCCATATCGTGGTAGTCTCCATTTATTAACAAAGTAATCGCAGTATGTCCCGTGCGGCCTTGATATAAGGGCCAAACGGGTTCCCGAGATCATTCGAGGGAGCGCAGACTGCACACATTATGGACGAAAACATTCGCGAGGATCGCATGTCAGTGTACGAGATAGGGTATCTTATCGCCGGAGTCCCGGAAGAGCGCGTATCGGCAGAGGCAGATGCTATCAAGGCTGCCGCTATGGCGATCGGCGCTTCTATCGTCGCCGATGAGGCTCCGAAGCATGAAGGTCTGGCCTACACCATCCGCAAGAAGACGGTAGCAGGCACCTACGAGAAGTACGACGAAGCATACTTCGGCTGGGTCAAGTTCGAAGCCGCTTCTGCCAAGGTGGAAGGCCTCAAGAAGACCATCGAAGGCATGCCGTCAGTCCTTCGCATGCTCATGATCACCACCGTAAAGGAGAATACCTATCTCGGTAAGCATGCCGCAGCCGCGACGTCTTCCAAGAAGACAGTCATGGAAGCTCCCGCAGCCGTTTCTGAAAAGGAAGCCCCCGCTCCTGCCGCTTCCGTCGAGGAAATGGACAAGAGCATAGACGATATGGTCAAAGAGGTTTAACCCTAGTAAACTAGACCTATGTATCTCAACAAAGCATTCATTATCGGCAATCTGACCAGGGATCCTGAACTGAAGGCTTTGCCCTCCGGATCCAAAGTCGCAAGCTTCAGCCTCGCTACCAATCGCACATTCAAGGACAAAGACGGCAACCGCAAGGAGCAGGTCGAATACCACAATATCGTGGCATTCGCCAAGCTCGGCGAGCTCTGCGCCCAGTATCTGAAGAAGGGCTCCCAGGCCTTCGTCGAGGGCCGCATGCAGACCCGCTCATGGGATGCCGCGGACGGCTCTAAGAAATACCGCACCGAAGTCATCGCGGACAACGTCCAGTTCGGCTTCAAGAACGGCCCGAGCGGCGCTCCGAGCTCCAGTGCCAGCTCCCCGGCTTCCAAAGGATCGGCTCCCAAGGACGAGCCGGCAGGCGAGGCCATCGAGTACCCCCAGGATGAGATAAACCCAGACGACATACCATTTTAAGAATCACACCTACTAGAAATCACCACCATGAATAACGCCACAACCAAGAAGCAGTGCTACTTCAGCCAGCACAACATCAAGCATATCGATTACAAGGATACGGAGATCCTCCGCAAGTTCATCAACCCGCACGGCCGCATGATCAGCCGCAAGCGCTCGGGAATCACCGCCAAGTACCAGCGCCAGCTCGCAACGGCAGTGAAGCGCGCCAGGTTCCTCGCCCTCCTTCCGTACGTAGCAAAATAACCTAAATCCAGAATATGCCCACAAAGAAGACCAAAGCCGCCGTCAAACATGATGAGACAGCGGAGGATGTTATCGCACCCGAAACCGAGATCGGGGAGACCAAGGAAGCTCCCATAAAGGGCAAAAGCGTCGCAGACGTCAAGAACGCTCTCGATGCCATCCGCACAAAGTTCGGCGAGGATTCCATCATGCGCCTGGGCGAGAAGCCGAAGGTCAACGTCGGCGCCATTCCGACAGGCTCGCTCGGCCTTGATGCCGCTCTCGGCATCGGCGGAGTGCCTCGCGGCCGTATCATCGAGATATTCGGTCCCGAATCTTCCGGCAAGACCACGCTCGCGCTCCACATCGTCGCTGAATCCCAGAAAAAGGGAGGCATGTGCGCATATATAGACGCTGAGCATGCCATGGATCCTGACTATGCCAAGCGCCTCGGCGTGAAGACCGAAGACCTCCTCATCTCTCAGCCAGATACAGGCGAGCAAGCTCTTGAGATCGTGGAAAGCCTCATCCGCACTGGCAATATGGATGTGGTCGTCATCGACTCCGTTGCGGCTCTCACTCCCAAGGCCGAGATAGAAGGCGATATGGGCGCTCATCATGTGGGAACCCAGGCCCGCCTCATGTCCCAGGCCCTCCGCAAGCTCACAGCCATAGTCGCCAAGTCCAAGACCGTCGTCATTTTCATCAACCAGATCCGCATGCAGATCGGCGTCATGTTCGGCAACCCCGAAACCACTCCAGGCGGCAAGGCTCTGAAGTTCTATGCTTCTGTCCGCCTCGATATCCGCCGCATCGCCCAGATCAAGAAGGGAGAAGAGATCATGGGTGGCCGCTGTCGTGTCAAAGTCGTGAAGAACAAGGTCGCGGCCCCGTTCCGCCAGACCGAATTCGATCTCATGTACAACGAAGGCATCAGCCAGGAAGGGGAGATAATCGCTCTCGGAGAGAAATACGAGCTTCTCGAGCACTCCGGCACCTCATACAAATATAAAGGGGAATCCATCGGCCGCGGCTACGATGCCACTCGCCAGTTCCTCAAGGAAAATCCCAAAGTCCGCGAAGAGATCCTGAAGCAGATCCGCACAAGGCTGAGCGAACACCAGTAAGACGCGCATCGGATGGCAAAACCACACACCGGACATAGGGTCGGCGGCAAAGTCGCGTTGGTCACTGGAGGGGCGGCTGGCATCGGCCTTGCCATAGGGAAGAGGCTGGCAGAGGAAGGCGCCAAGGTCATCCTTGCGGATCTCAACCAAGAGCTTGGCGGAAGATCTGCAAAATCCATCGGCGGCACATTCCTCCCGCTCGATGTGAGCAAGGAAGAATCCTGGCAGGTTGTCATGAAGGCTATAGAGAAGGCCTTCGGCAAGCTAGACATTCTCATCAATAACGTCGGCATCATGGGAAAGGGAGCGCAGGATCCCGAGCATGCCAGCCTTGAGGATTGGAAGCTCATCCACGCCATAAACCTGGACAGCGTCTTCCTCGGCTGCAAGTATGCGATCTCCCTCATGAAAAAGAGCGCCAGCGCGTGTTCCATAGTGAACATGTCCTCGCGCTCGGGCATTGTCGGCGTTCCCGGAGCTGCCGCGTATGCTTCCACTAAGGCTGCGGTGCGCAATCACACAAAGACCGTCGCGCTCTATTGCGCCAAGGAAGGCTATCCCATCCGCTGCAATTCGCTGCATCCGGCATCCATCCTGACTGATATGTGGAAGGCTATGCTCGGCGAAGGGGACGCATATGAGAAAAACCTGGCGAAATTCGCCAAAGACATACCCATGAAGCGCTTCGGCACGCCTGAAGAAGTGGCGAATGCCGCGCTCTTCCTTGCCTCCGAGGAATCTTCCTATATGACAGGGGCCGAGCTTGTCCTAGATGGCGGCATCATGGCCGGCACGACTACAAGCCCGGATACCAGCCTGCAGAAGAAGTAGATTTTGCCTTTTGGCCCTGATTCGGCTAGGATAAAGCTTCTTACACATAGCCTATATCCACATGGCCCTCCTCGAATACAACGAAGTCACAGAAAAGAAATACATCGTCATGGACGGCCAGCCGTATGAGGTCGTCTCCTCGCACGTCTTCCGCAAGCAGCAGCGCAAGCCGGTGAATGCCACCAAGCTCAAGAACATGATGACCGGCAAGGTCGCCGAGCACTCCTTCCACGTCTCTGAGAAGATAGAAGAGGCTGAGATCGACGAGCGCGAGGTCAAATATCTCTATAACACCAAAGGAGAATGGTGGTTCTGCGAAGCTGAGGATGCTTCCAAGCGATTCAAGATGGCGGAAGAGGTCGTCGGCCCGCAGGGCAAGTTCCTCAAGCCGAACACGGTCCTCGGCCAGTTCATGTTCCGCGAACAGCCCATGGGCTTCAGGTTCCCGATCACGGCAGAGCTCAAAGTCACGGACGCGCCTCCGGGCATCAAGGGCGATACCGCGACGGGCGGCCAGAAGGTCGTCACCCTCGAGACGGGAGCGACCATCAACGCGCCCCTGTTCGTGAACGAAGGCGATATCATCAAGGTGAACGTCGAAAGCGGCGAATACCGCGAGCGCGTAGGCAAGTAGCCTACCTCTTTGCCGGAGGCTGTCCCGCTATCTCTATCTGCATCTCTGTCGAGCGGCCGAACTGATCAGTCGCGTATAGTTTGAATATATTGATGCCCGGGAATATCGCCCGGGTATCTTTGAAATTGCCGCTCTCGTCCATAGAGAGCGGGCTTCCATTCAAGGCGAGCGAATTGATGCGCGAAGCCTTGCCGATGATGTCGACTGTCGAAGAAGCGACAGCGATGCCGCTCGTCGGGGTGAATACCTCGATGCGCGGCCCCTGAGCATAGGCGAACGAGCGCCAGAGGCCATATCCGGCGATAAGGCTAGCTGCCAGGATAAGCGCGCCGATCCTCAGGAGGCGTATGAACCTTGAGCGGGTGAGGGGCATATCATTCTGCCTGCGGCTCGCCAGCGAGTTCGGCGCTTGCGCCGCCATCCTCCTGCTCTGTGCCTGCGCCCACGCCGCCGATGACCTCGCGCGGCTTCGAGCCATTGGCCGGTCCGATGACGCCGTGCTGTTCGAGGAGGTCCATGAGCTTGGCTGCGCGCGAATATCCGAAGCCCAGCTTGCGCTGGATATACGAGGTGGAGGCCTTTCCTGCAGCCATCACGGCTTCTCGGGCAGGCTCGTACATCTCGTCCTCGTCTTCGACTGAATCGCTGTCCATCATGGCGTCGAAGGCCGCGCTTGCGCCGGCTTCCGGCGTCGCAAGGCTCATCTGATCATTGATCCAATCGATATATTCGTCCTTCAAGTGGTTAGCGAGCTTCTTCACTTCGGACTCAGAAATAAAGGCAGACTGCAGGCGAACCGGCTTGGCCATATCGCCGCCGAGGTAGAGCATGTCGCCAGCGCCGAGGAGCTTTTCGGCGCCTGCCTGGTCGAGGATGGTGCGCGAATCTATCTGCGAAGCCACCTGAAGGGCCAGGCGGGTCGGGATGTTCGCTTTGATCAGGCCGGTGATGACGTTCACGCTGGGTCGCTGGGTCGAGATGATCAGGTGGATGCCCACAGCGCGGCTCATCTGCGCCAGGCGCACGATAGCTGACTCTAGCTCGCGGGGATAGGTCTGCATGATATCCGCCAATTCGTCGATGACGATGACGATATACGGCATGGTCTCCGGAAGCTTGTCATCCGCGGTCGGCTCCTTGCCCTTGAGGCCGGCGATGGCCGGCGCCAGGATATTCTTGTGATACGAATCGATGTCGCGGGTCTCGTTCTGCTGCAGCACATCATAGCGGCGGCTCATCTCCTTAGCGGCCCACTTCAGGGCGAGGATAGCCTTCTTCGGGTCGGTGATGACGGGCGTATGCAGGTGCGGGATCTTATTGTAGAGCGTGAGCTCCACGCGCTTCGGGTCGATCATGATGAAGCGCAGGTTCTCCGGGGAGCTCCGATAGAGGAGAGAAGCGATGACGGCATGGATGGTCACCGACTTGCCGGAGCCAGTGGCGCCGGCGATGAGCACGTGCGGCGCCTTGGCCAGGTTGGCGACATGGGTCTTGCCAGCGATGTCCTTGCCCAGAGCCATGAGAAGGGGTTTCTCTGAATCCTGGAATTCTGAAGAGCCCAGGAGGGTGGCGAGGCCGACAGTGGTCTTCGCCGTATTCGGCACTTCGATGCCGACCAAGGACTTGCCAGGAATGGGCGCCTCGATGCGGATGGGGTGGGCAGCCAGGGCGAGCGAGAGGTCATTGTTGAGGGCGACGATGCGCGAGAGCTTCACGCCTTCGGCGGGCTTCAGGGCATAGCGGGTGACAGACGGGCCGATGGAGATCTCATCCATTTCGACGGTGATGCCGAAGTTCTGGAGGGTGCGCTTGATGATGTTCGCGTTCGCCTTGATGTCTCCCGTCTCTGGCTTGCCCTTGTCCTTCTCGAGGAGAGACAGCGGGGGAGCCGTGAACGGCTTCAGGTGGGGGATCATGACAGCCGAAGAAGCGAAACCGCTCTGCTCTGCGTCGCTGAAATCGAGCATGCCGCCCCGCTTCATGGCCGGTTGCTTCTTCGCTTCGAGGGCTTTTTTGGCGTCCGCGATGACTTTCTTGTCCGCTTCTGCCTCAGCCTCTTCGTCTGCTTCGTCCTCGCCGCGCATATTGGCGACTGCTTTGTCGACGGCAGCTTCCTCGTCCTCATCCATCTCGGCGCCTTTTTTGAGCTCTTTCGTATCGTCTTTCTTCTTGAGCCAGGAGAACATCCAGGAAAGCGTCAGCTTCCACTCGAATATCATGATGAGCGACACGAGGAAAAATGCTACGAGCAGAGTGACCGTGGCCCATGTGTCCAAAAGGAGCACGAGGGGGTAGGCGATCCAGCGGCCGACGACTCCGCTCGAGACCGGAGAGACGAGATATATGAGCCCGAGGCAGGATACGAAGAATATAAGGGCGCCGATGATCTTCGGAGCCTCGATCCGCCGATCGACGTCTTTCAAGAAGGAGATGCCAAGGAGAGCGGAAAGGATAGGTATGAGGTAATAGCCGACTCCAAGAAGCTCGGTGAGCCAGGCGAAGATGGTATTGCCGAAGCCAGCCTTGCCGAAGGCTGCGAGGAGCGCCAGGAATGCGATCGCGAAGCATACGACCGCAAGGATAGCGCGCACAGCGCCGTCATCCATATCGTGCCAGAATCTCTGCTTCTTTTCCGGTTCCGGATTCTTCTTTTTCGCCATGATTCGTCAGCTCATGATAGCACATGCGCTTCAGCGCCAAAAACCGAGCGGCTTGCCTTATGTCAGACGATTGCTATATAATTCTTGTGTCTTATAGGCTTTTTGAGTCCTTTTCATAAAGGACATGATAAAAAATCAAAAAGACAATAAAGATCTATCCATGAATATAAAGGACAACAACGATGCGCCTCAATTCAATGATCCATTAAACTGGAAATCTCTTGGCTTTTTCTCGGCCGAAGACTATCTCCTTTATGTTTTTAAAAAGACAGAGAAGATCACTGCTGCTCTCTATCTCGTTTCGGGGCTTCTCAAGGACGAAGAGCCGCTCAAATGGGAGCTGCGCGATAGGGGCATAGACCTCGTCTCTTCGTCCTTTACCGCCTCGAGCTCGGTGCCTGGGGACAAGAATGCCGTCATCCAGTCTTTGTTCACCGCCGCCTTGGAGACCATCTCGCTTTTGAATATCGCTCGCATATCGAACCTGATCTCAGATATGAATCATATGGTGCTCGTGCGGGAGATCGATAATATAGTCAGCATCCTTCGCGACAAACTGGCTCAAAACGCGGAAAATGCGGGCTATATCCTTTCAGATTCTTTCTTCAAGACGCCGAGCCTGTTTACGTCGGGTTTCAAGTCAGATACCAGGAATACCCAGTCCGCATCGCAGTCAAAAGGAGAGAGCGGCAATAAAATAGCCCCTGATACGTCTCATGATAAGAAGAACGAGCGGCAAGAGAACATCATCAATCTCCTGAAAACCCAGTCGAATCTGACCATCAAAGACTTCTCGAAGGTGATAAAGGATTGCAGCGAGAAAACCATCCAAAGGGAGCTTATAGACCTCGTTCAAAAAGGCGTTATAAGGAAAGAAGGGGAGCGGCGTTGGAGCAGATACTCATTAAAGGCCTAGAAATAAGGCTAAAAAGCCTAAAACACACCGTTTTCATTGACTTTTCGGCCTTTCTGGGCTAAAGTTATCCCCATTACGCCTCATTTGCCCAGTCCTTTTGTCATGGGATATAATGCTTTGCAACGAGCGCCTGCCCTAGGTTCGCTTAGGGTTGGGCGTTCGTCCCAAAGCATAGAGCTCTGGGAGTACGAACTTTGACAACTGAATAATACTTAGTTTGTCTTTAGTTCGTTTTTGGTTACCCACTAAATTCCTTCGTCCGTATGTCGATACGCACGGGCGGGGGAACGTGGATTTTATCAGTCTTACTAGGCGACATATTCCCGACATATTAAAAAGTAAGACCGGGGGTATGGCGTTAATTACAAAAATCAGAATATGAAAAAAGTCCTCTTCGCAACAGGCGTCGCCGTATTGGCGCTCGCTTCCGTTGCGTCGGCTCAGGGATACCAGTTCACGTCTAACCTCACGGTTGGATCGACTGGTCCCGCTGTTGTAGCTCTTCAGACCTGGCTCATCGCCAACGGCTACAGCATTCCTTCTATCAGCTCCGGTGCTGCTGCCAAGGGTTACTTTGGCTCGCAGACCCAGTCTGCAGTCAAGTCCTACCAGGCCTCTCGCGGTATCCCGTCGACTGGCTTCGTAGGTCCGCTCACGCGCGCCGCTCTTAACAGCGGTGCCTCTGCTACTATGGGCGGCACTTCTATGTGCCCGGCTGGTTACGTATGCACCCCGACGAGCACTGGCATTGGTGCCGGCACTTCGATGGGCGGCATCACGACCGTCGGCGTTCCTGGCATCATGACCGTCGCAGCGGGACCTCTCTCGAGCGCAGTCTTGAACGTCGGCGCCCAGATGGTTCCGGTCCAGACGATCCGCGTTACAGCTCAGTACTCTGACATCGACGTACAGAGCCTTAACCTCGATCTTGGTAACAACACGGCCTTCTACAACAAGCTCTTCAACACCATCTATGTAACGGACGGCACGAACGTCCTTGCTACGCAGATGTTGAACAGCGGAACGGTTGTCCAGAGCGGTAACGAGTACATCCTCGGCATCGCTGGCTTCCACTTCATTGTTCCGAAGGGCACCTACAGGGATCTCATCATCAAGGGCACGCTCAATTCTTCGATTGACACTGCCTACATCTCTGGTAACAAGGTTCCGAACACGACCAACGGTATCCAGAACACCATCAACGGTGTCGCTACCAACGGTTGGGGCATCGGCGTTACGGCTAACGGCGTCCGCGGTGTTGACGGTGCAGGTTTGAACCTCTACGGTCCTACCACGGCCCTTAACCAGAACTTCACGATCAACTCGAGCTTGATTGACAGCGCTCAGGCGAACATCTCGCTTGACCCTGCATCTCCTCTCGTTGCCGCAGTTCCGGTCTCTGATACGACCAACGGTCAGTATCTCGGCCTCCCGGTATTCATCTTCGATGTGAACGCGCAGAACGACGCCCTCCACCTCCGCACGGTGAACGTAAACTTCAACGTGACTGGTGGTACGGTCAATGCAGCTTACCTCTACCAGGGCAGCACGCAGATCGCTTCCGCTTCCCTCACAGCTGTCTCTGGAAACGCTTACACCGCTTCCTTCACCAACATCTCGAACGGCACGGCTGGTGCTTCGATCCCGGTGAACACGACAGTTCCGTTCACGGTCAAGGTTGACGTTACTGGCGTTACGAGCGGCACTTCGGTGATCTCCGCTTCGACCAGCGCTACGCAGACGATCCTTTCCTCGAACGATTCCACAGCAACCATCAGCGGTACGGCTCAGGGCAACACCCAGACCGTCTCTGCTGCTGGCCCGCTCTTCACGCTTGTCGGCACGCCGACCATCACGAAGACCAACATCAGCTCTGGAAACGGAGTTGACACGCTCTTCCAGTATGCGGCTACCTTCAATGTGAACATCCAGGCTATCGGCACGAACGTCTTGATCGGTCTCCCGGCTTCCTCGTCTAGCCTCTTCAACCCGTCCTTCGGTACTTCGACGACTGGTGCAAACCTCGTCCGCATCTACCAGGATGGCGTCGCTTCGACGACAGTCTTGAACACGACTCCGATCATCGCCGCTTATGCTCAGCCTTCCAACACGACTCTGACGAACAGCACCTTCACGGTGGCTCGCAACCAGAGCGTGACTGTTCCGGTCACTTACACCTTCACGATCACGAACCCGGGTGCACACACCTACGCTGTTCAGCTTGAGGGTATAAACTGGAATGGTTCTCAGCTGTCGAACTTCATGCTCGACCAGCCGGCTTGGAGGACCGCTCAGATCTAACCTCGCTTTGGCCTAAGGCCAGAATGAGCTAGACTCAACAAAAACCGCCCGCCCCTCAAAAGGCTGGGCGGTTTTTGTATGCCTGAAATGCACCCGCATCACCTGGGATAGAGTATAATCAGGGCATGACGAGACTCGAGACCAAGGCATTATTCGGGGCGATCCTTTTTTTATGCCTTGGGGCAGCCATCGGCTGGTATGCTGCAGGGCATCAGGACCTTGATGAGGATCAGTCCCTTGCGACGTCTTCAGGGCAGGTCCGGGCTAATCTTGCCCGCTACAAATTCATCAACCCGCCCCTCTTCTCGGACACTGCCAAGTCCGACCTCCCTCGATTCAAGGATATTGCTGCTTCGCTGCGCTCCTATATAGATTCCCAAAAGGTAGACGGCTCTGTAGATTCCGCCTCAGTCTATTTCCGCGATCTGAATGCCGGCCAATGGACCGGCGTCGATGAAGACGATCTCTATACTCCGTCGAGCATGCTCAAGGTCGTCGCCATGATGGCCAGCCTCAAGCTCGCCGAATCCGATCCTTCCATCCTGTCCGAGAAGCTCCACTATCTGCGGCCGAGCGATAGGTCCCCGTACTCGTTCAGATCTTCCGATACTCTGCCCGATGCGTACTATTCTCTGGATGACCTCATCGGCTACATGATCAAGGACTCCGATAACGGAGCCTTTGATGCCGTTGTCGCGGATCCGAAGATCAACGCCGAGTTCGCGGAGGTGTATTCGCTCTTCCGCCTTCCTCCGGCGGGGCTTACGAGCACCACTACGGACTTCATGTCGCCGAAATCATTTTCTGCGGTATTCAGGACTTTGTACAACTCGAGCTTTTTCGAGTGGAACCTCTCGGAGCAAGTCTTGAGCCTTCTTTCGCAGACCACTTTCACCAAGGGCCTCGTCGGGGGAGTGCCTGCCGGGACTGTGGTATCGCATAAATTCGGCGAGAACACCGATGAGCTGCATGATTGCGGCATCATCTACTATCCTGGCCGCCCATACCTTCTCTGCGTCATGACCAGGGGCAGCAACGCCCGATCGCTTGAGACCGCTATACAGAGCATCTCCAAGATGGTGTGGGATTTTGTGGACCAAGGAAGGCTTACTCAGAAATAACGGTGCTATACTATATGCATATGAAGAAACTATCATTTTCTGCGACGCTCAGCCTTG
>CAYSOS010000007.1:0-14743 GCA_964432735.1 uncultured Candidatus Saccharibacteria bacterium | reverse complement strand
CCTCTGGTCGGTGACCCTCGCTGCGCATATCCAGAACCGCGTAGTCGACTGGGCTCGCCTCGCGCAGTCCGTCCGTCTCGCTGCCCGCCAGCTCGACAACCTCATCGACATCAACAAGCTCCCCATCAAGGAAGCCGCCAAGAGCGACAAGGAGCACCGCGCCATAGGCCTCGGCATCATGGGATTCGCGGATGCCATCGAACAGCTCGGCATGTCCTATGACGCAGAGCACTCCTGGGATTTCGCAGACCGCATCTTCGAGTTCGTGAGCTACATGGCCATAGACGAGAGCGCCACTCTGGCCGGGACCCGCGGCGCATACACGCACTTCAAGGGATCCCGCTGGTCGCAGGGCATGGTTCCCGTGGACACCCTCGCCATCCTCGAAGCGGAGCGCGGTCGCCCCGTCACTGTCATCAAGGAATCCAAGCACAAAGGACTCAACTGGGACTTCCTGCGCGCCAAGGTCAAGCGCGGCATCCGCAATGCCACCCTCATGGCAGTCGCCCCGAACGCCAATATCGGCCTCGTTGCCGGCACCACGCCCGGCTTCGACCCGCGCTTCGCGCAGATCTTCTCGCGCAACAAGATCTCCGGAAAATACATCGACATCAACCACAACCTGGTGAAGGACCTCAAGAACATGGGCCTCTGGGACAAGGTGAAAGGGGAGATCATCGAGAGCCAGGGCGACATCTCCGAGATCGAGGGCATCCCCCAGCACATCAAGGATATCTATAAGACCTCCTTCACGACCTCGCCGCATGCCTTCATCGAAGTTGCCGCCCGCGCCCAGAAGTGGGTGGACCAGGCTCTCTCGCGCAACATGTACCTCGAGACCCGCGACATCGACGAGACCATGAACATCTATTCGGCCGCCTGGGAGAAGGGCCTCAAGACCACCTACTACCTCCATATGAAGCCCCGCCATACGGCAGAGCAGTCCACGGTCCGCGTCAACAAGGCCGAGAAGCTCGGCAAGGTCGGCTTCGGCGCTCTCGGCATGAAGGCCAAGCCTATGCAGATCCCCGTCCAGGCCGCTCCTGTCGGCTTCGCCGCGCCGCTCCAGAAATCGCTCGAGGTGGTCGCCGAGCAGGCCCTGCCGCTCACGGCCGCTTTGCCCTCTGAGACAGCTGTTCCGGCTACTCCCGTCATGAAGGCTCCGGCTCCTGCAGGCGCTAAGGGCTTTGCTTCAGTGGCTCCCGCAGCCAAAGCCGCAGCAGCTTCCGCTCCGATCCAGGCTTCTATTCCGACTCCCGCGCCATTCGTATCGGCTTCCAAGGAAAAAGTCATGGCTGCTGCCCCCAAGGAAGCTCCCGCGCCCGCCAAGGCTTCCCATATGGCTCCGCCCGGATATGTTTCGCCGGCTCCAGCAGGGGAGAAGAAGCCTATCGTCCACCTTCCGGAGGACCCTGGCGCAGCGAATATCTGTATCGGGTGCGAATAGCGCCACGATTTGTTCTTCAATGCCAGTTGAATCTTTTGAGCGATATCCGTATCATTCTTTTACTATCCCTAACTTGTAATCATCATGCTTATCGGCAAAGCTTCTCCTGACGACACGAATCTCCATCCGCTCCGCTACAAGTGGGCGTATGACCTCTACATGCAGGCCGTGCGCAACACCTGGTTCCCGCACGAGATCGCCCTCAAGGAGGACCTCGACGACTGGGCTAAGATGACGGAGGACGAGCGCCATGCCGTGAAGTTCCTGATGGCCTTCTTCAACCCGGCCGAGCTCATCGTGAACCGCTCCATCGCCCTCGGCGTGTACCCGTACCTGAAGTCGCCGGAGTGCCACCTGTATCTCGCCAAGCAGATGTGGGAGGAAGCCAACCACTGCGTGGCCTTCGAGTACGTGCTCGAGACCTTCCCGCTCGACCGCGAGAAGGTCTTTTCCATCCACCTCGAAGTGCCGTCTATGAAGGCCAAGGAGGCATATATCAACAAGTACATGAAGCGCATGACCGAGGACACCCTCGACATCGAGACCGTGGACGGCAAGAAGGATTTCATCCGGAACCTCGTCGCCACCAACCTCGTCATGGAAGGCATCTGGTTCTACTCCGGCTTCATGGTGGCTCTCTCGTTCCGCCAGAGGAACCAGCTCCGTAACTTCGGCTCCATGATCAACTGGGTCATCCGCGACGAGTCCCTCCACCTCAAGTTCGGCATGAACCTCATCCACAATATCCTCGAAGAGAACGCCGAGCTTCTCACCGAAGACTTTGCCGCCGAGATCCAGCAGATCATCATAGACGGCGTAGATCTCGAAGTGGCATACAACCGCGACCTCTTCCCGAACGGCATCCTCGGCTTGAACGCCGACTACGTGAACCAGTACGTCATGTACGTCTGCGACCGCCGCCTGGAAGAGCTCGGCCTCCCCAAGCACTACAACGTCACCAACCCGGCCAAGTGGATGTCCACAGCCACCGACGTCTTCGAGCTCGTGAACTTCTTCGAGGCCCAGAACACCAACTACGAGGTAGATGCTGGCGGCCATTCCGGCTCGACCCACAAGGAGAAGTCAAAAGAGCCCACGGCTCCCGCGCCTGTCGCGCCGGTGGGGGAATAGTTTGAACAGATGTCTGTTCGCCGATTTTTACGCAGTGAACTCTCCTTCTCCATCTCAAAATAGTTTATTGACACGAAGTGGTCTAATTTTATTTTTTGCTGCCAAAATATCCTTATGTAGCAACATAAATCGGAACACAGAAACTACTAAATGTGAATAAATTATAACTCGGGTAAGAGAGTCTGCTTCTTGGTTCGACGCACATCAAAAGAGATGAACTTTTTTGTGCCGTGTTATATTTGCCAAAACACTGCATTTCGTGGTACTCTATATCTAGTCGCACATGCAATCGCGCCGCGCATCCGAAAGGATCGCGCGGCGAGGAAAGTCCGAACACTGGCATTGTGGGCGAGCGATCGTTCCCATAACGCAGTCCGTAGCGGGTAACGCCCGCCAGGGTGATCCGAGAGGTGCGAACAGAGACGTCTCTGCTGGAAACGGCAGAGACACCCTTCGGGGTGAGCCTGCAGGGAAACCTGCGGGGTGCAACGGCAAAACCCTTACGTCAGTGCAAGGTCGCGTCCCGGGCGCACGCCCGGTGAAGAACCGCTAGAGGTGCGCGGCAACGCGCATCCCAGAGATATGATTGCAGCCCCGCGAGCCTCACGGCGAGCGGGGAACAGAATTCGGCTTATATGCGACGACATGAACAAGCGCTCCACACCGGGGCGCTTGTTCTCGTATGGATGTGCGCTATAATTCGATGGCTTATCATCTAAAGCCTTCTCGCAATCCCTATGCTTCAAACACCAGATTCTCCTTCGCGCCTCGATACGGTTGCCTCCCGGATCCTCATCGGCACGGCAGCCCTGGCGCCCCTGGCATTCTGGCCGAGCCCGTACTTCGCTCTTGAAGCAGTGAAGACCATCGTGCTCGCGCTCGGCACCATCGCTGCAGCCGTCCTCTATCTCGTCCTCGCCCTCCGGGAAAAGGCCGTCATCCTCCCGCCCAAGCCCATCGCCTGGACGGGCCTCCTGCTCGCTGCAGCCACCGTCATTTCCGCAGTCCAGAGCGGCCACTTCATGAAGTCCTTCTTCGGCCAAGGATTCGAGATCGGGACAGGAAGCTTCCTCGTCCTCATGCTCGTCGCCGGATACGCGGCTTACACGGCCGCAGCAAGGCGGGTGGATCGGATCATGGTCGTCTATACGGCTATCGGGGCATCCTTCCTCATCCTCTACCTCATCCACCTGCTCCGATTCGTCCTCGGCCCGTCCTTCCTTTCGTTCGGCATCCTGAATACCCTCACTTCGACCTTCGCCGGCTCGTGGTACGCCTTCGGCATCTTTGCCGGCCTCATAGCCATCCTGGCCCTCTCGTCCGTCCTGTTCCTTCCTCTGCCGGGCCGTTTCAAGAAGCTCTACTGGGCGCTCGCCATCGCCGCTCTCCTCGCGGTCTTCATCGTAGGCGGACGGGAGATCTGGGAAGGAGCCGCCATCGTCTTCCTCGGCCTCGCGCTCTACCTCTGGAAGTCTGACAGGAAGACAGCGCTCATCCCTCTGGTCATCTGCATGCTGTCGTTCGCGATGTTTTGGCAGGGGAATGCCATCGCGTCTCCGGCCATCCGGGCCTTGGATGCGGGATATTCTGAGCTCGCCCTTCCGTTGCAGATGACCCTCGATGTTGCTGCGGGCGAGCTCAAGGCTCAGCCTCTCTTCGGCACGGGCCCGAACCGCTTCATACAGGCCTTCCTTACGTATAAGCCGCTCGCCATCAACGCGTCGGACCTCTGGGGCGTCGAGTTCAACTCGGGCTTCGGGGTCATCCCCACGTTCTTCGTCACGGAAGGCTTCGTCGGAGGCACCATCTGGATCGTCTTCCTTGTCTTGTTCGGCATCCTCGGCGCCCGATCCCTCCGCAGGGATCCTTCGGTCATAGAAGCCGAACAGCCCTATGCCCGCTTCGCCCTGGTCTCGTCGTTTGCCGGAGCTTCATTCCTGTGGATCCTGGCCCTTCTCTACTCCATTCCGCATGCGCTCCTTTCATATGCATTCATCATGACCGGGCTCTGGCTCGGAGCAGCCGTCTCGTATGAGCGCCTGCGCCCTCTCGGATTCCATCCCCAGCCAGGAAGCCGCCTCTACCGCATCCTCCCGGGCCTTATCGTTGCCACGCTCGCTCTCACTATCGTCTGGGGGATCGTATACGCGAAGGACACTATCGCTCTCGTCTTCTTCGATCAGGGCCTGAAGGAGCTCACGGTCTCTGGCGACCCCTCCACTGCTGAAAGCAAATTCGCCACGGCTCTGGCTCTCCATCCCACGGATATCTTCTGGCAGGGCAGGGCAGAAGCCGCTCTCGCCCAAGCGCGCGCCCTGGTCTCCGCAGGCTCTTCTAATGCCGCTTCCACCACCGCCCTCGCGGCTCAGGTATCTGGGCTCGTGAACGACGCTCTTGGATATGCCCAGAACGCTATCAAGGCTGACTCGAGCAACTACTACAACTACCTCTCCGCTGCCCGCGTGGCAGAAGCCGGAGCGGGGCTCAAGATGGCTCAGGCGTACGATACCGGCGTCGCCGCATACGTCAGCGCTATCAGGCTCAATCCGCAGAACCCGTCTCTCTATGTGAGCCTCGCCCATTTCCAGGCTTCCAATAGCCACTTGGATGATGCCCTCCAGACCATCGGCGCTTCGCTCCAGGTCAAGAATAACTACCTCGATTCCGTCTTCCTCCTCTCGCAGGTAGAAGCGGCCAAGGGCAATCTGCCGGACGCCATCACGTCGGCCCAATTCGCCATCAAGCTCAACCCCCAGAACCCGCTCCTCTACTTCCAGCTCGGGCTCTTCCAGTACACCGCCGGAAGCTATGCAGATGCAGCGGCTACTTTCGAGCAGGCGGTGAAGCTCCAGGCGGACTATGCTAACGCCCAGTACTTCCTCGGCCTTTCGTACGCCCGCCTCGGCAGGAATACGGACGCTATAAATCAGTTCCAAGCGCTCGCCGCGACCAACCCAGGCAACCAGGAGATCCAGGCCATCCTCTCGGCCCTGCGCGCAGGCAAGTCCCTCTTCGCCGGCTCCCAGCCCGCGCTCCCTACGCCTCCGGAGAAGCGCCAGAATCCTCCGCTGCCGGATAACCTGCGCAAGAAATAGCAGAAGAGCAGGGGAAGCATATGGTCAAACGGTGGTTTTCAGTCATAGGAAGGGAGATACGCGGCCTGCACGAGGCCGCGTATGTTCTGGGCGGCTTCGCCATCCTTTCGATGCTCCTGGCCCTCATCCGCGACAAGCTCCTGGCCTTCAGCTTCGGCGCCGGCCACACCCTGGACGTCTACTACGCCGCCTTCGAAGTGCCGGACGTGGTCTTCGCCCTGGTGGGCTCCTTGGTCTCGGCTTCCATCCTCCTGCCGTACTTCATAGACAAGTTCGCCAAGAGCGAGAAGGAGGGCAGGGAATTCTCGGACGCCATGTTCACGGTCTTCTTCCTTGTGATCACAGTTGCGAGCGCCATCATCTTCATCCTGGCTCCGTATATCCTGCCGCGCATCCTGCCGGGCTTCTCCGCCGACCTGGCCTTGCCCGATCTCATCCTCTGCACGAGGATCATGCTCCTGTCGCCGTTCTTCCTCGGCCTCTCGAACCTGTTCTCGAGCTTGACCCAGATGCGCCACCGCTTCCTCGTGTATGCGGCCTCGCCGGTGGTGTACAACGTCGGCATCATCGTGGGCGTGGTCTTCCTGTATCCGGCCATCGGCATCGCCGGCCTTGCGGTCGGCGTCGCTATCGGCGCATTCCTCCACATGGTCATCCAGATCCCGTTCATGCTCCATGAGAGGATCCTGCCGAAGTTCACCCTGAAGATCGACTGGGGCAAGATAAAGGGCATCGCCCTGTCGTCTCTGCCGCGCACGGCTACTTTGTCGGCGAACCAGATCGCCGGATTCATCCTCATCTCTATCGCCTCCATCATGACGACCGGCTCCATTTCCATATTCAACCTGGCATTCAACCTGCAGTCCGTGCCGCTCGCCGTCATCGGGGCGAGCTACTCTTCCGCAGTGTTCCCGACCCTCTCTCGCCTCTACTATGACAAGAACATGAAAGAGTTCCTCGAGAAGATGATCGCCGCCGCCCGGCATATCATCTTCTGGTCCATCCCAGTCACGGTCTTGTTCATTGTCCTGCGGGCCCAGATCGTGCGCACCGTCCTCGGCGCCGGCCGCTTCGACTGGGCTGACACCCGCCTCACGGCCGCCATGCTCGCCCTCTTCACCCTCTCGACGGTGGGCCAGAGCCTCATCGTCCTCTTCGTCCGCGCCTTCTACGCGGAAGGGAAGACGGCCCGGCCATTCCTGGTCAATGCCATCTCTGCTTCTACCATCGTCCTCTCGGGGCTCGTCTTCATGTGGCTCTTCAAGGCATCGCCCATCTTCCATTACTTCCTCGAGAGCATCCTGCGCGTGGACGGCCAGGCGGGCACGTCGGTCCTGGCGCTCGCTCTCGCATATTCCTTCGGCGTCGCCTTGAATACCATCCTCCACTGGTGGCTCTTCGCCAAGAATTATCCCGGCTTCACGAAGCCGGTCCTCTCAACGATGTTCCATAGCTTCGCGGCCTCTGTCATCATGGGATATGCGGCCTACCTCTCCCTCCAGATCTTCTCCATCGCGTTCCCGCTCACCAAAGTCTGGGGCATCTTCATGCAGGGCCTCTGCGCGGGCTTGATCGGCATCTGCGTCCTGGTCATAGTCCTCGTCATCCTCCAGAACAAGGAGCTCGCCGAAGTCTGGCGCGCCTTCCATCGCAAGTTCTGGAAGGCCCCCGTGCCGCCCGCCGAAGTGGGATCTACAGCTCAGTTGTAGGAATAGGGAAATAAAAAAGCCCGCACCACTTTCGTGTGTGCGGGCTCGAGAGAGCTGCGTCGGTCGTCTTCACAGGCGGCGATAGAAGATCGAGATGGTGATCATCGTTTCGTGATTTCCATTCTGGCCCCAATATCCCGATTGCGACTGGCAAACTCTGACGACCTGGATCTTTTCGCCTTCTTGAGATAGCCAGAGATTGATCTTGGTCTCAAGAAGCTCTGTATTTTTCTTCTCGTCCTCATCGTGGATGTAGAAGAATACTTTCACGTATTCTTTACTGCTCTGGCTTGGGATCGAAGGCTGTTCAGAAAGGGGACGATTGATCACGTTTCCGGCGGCGGGCAACTGTTGGCTGATCCCAGCCAACAGGAAGAGGAACGCCAAGATGGCGACGAATGGCAGATGTTTTTTCATGGTTAAAGAGCTGGGTACATTATACATATTAAAAATTAGATTGTCAATTAATCCATTCAAGAAAAAACCCGCAAGGTACGCAGAGGCACCGAGCGGGTTTGCTAGGGAAGCATCAGGTTTTTTTCTCGCTCTTCACCATCATATCTAGCACGATGAGCAGGATTGCTGCTGCGATCGTGAAGAGGATGAGAGGCATAAGAGCTTTGCTGATATTCCCGTACATGATTTCGTAGAGCCAGGTTTTCATAGGTTTTCTGTTTATATTGTAACATATAAATACTCATTTAGTCAAGCAAGATATGCGGCTTCTCATTAGCAGAAACCCAGGAAATGTGTTATTTTGAGCCAACCTAGAGCCATGAATCCACAATTCATCCGCAATTTCTCCATCATCGCCCATATCGACCATGGCAAATCGACCCTGGCTGACCGCCTGCTCGAGGTGACGGGCACCATAGAGAAGCGCAAGATGCAGGACCAGGTACTCGACTCCATGGAGCTGGAGCGCGAGCGCGGCATAACGATCAAGATGCAGCCGGTCCGGATGAAATACACGCCTGCCGGCGGCGCCCAGGAATACACTATGAACCTCATCGACACGCCGGGCCACGTCGACTTCTCCTACGAGGTCTCCCGCTCGCTCAAGGCTGTCGAAGGCTCCATCCTCCTCGTCGACGCCACCCAGGGCGTCCAGGCCCAGACCTTGACGACCCTCAACATGGCCCGCGAAGCCGGCCTCACCCTCATCACCACGGTCTCGAAGATAGACTCGCCTCTGGCCCGCACCGAAGAAGTCGTCCACGAAGTCTGCCAGCTCCTCGGCTGCGACCCATCCGACGTCCTCAAGGTTTCCGGCAAGACCGGCGAAGGCGTGGAGCATCTCCTCAATGAGATCATCCGCCGTGTGCCGCCGCCTTCTGCGCCCGACCAGACCGACCGCTTCCGCTCCCTCATCTTCGATTTCCAGTATTCCAACCACACCGGCGTCATCGTCTATGTCCGCGTCATGAACGGCGAAGCCAGCCGCCACGAGAAGCTCGTCTTCAAGATCGCTAACAAGGAATTCGAGGCCATCGAGATTGGCATCTTCAAGCCCGATAATACGCCGGTCGAATCCCTCGGCATGGGCGAGATCGGCTACATCGTGACGGGCATCAAGGAGCCGGGCATCGCGTCTGTCGGTGATACCGTCGCTTCGGTGAAAGATACGCTACCGGCCCTGCCCGGATACATGTCGCCGCGTCCCGTGGTCTGGGCTTCGCTCTACCCAGAATCCCAGGACGACCTGGCGCTCCTGCGCCAGGCCCTCGGCCGCCTGCGCCTTTCGGATTCTTCCTTCACATACGAAGAAGAGGCTTCCGGCACTCTGGGCAAGGGGTACCGCTGCGGCTTCCTGGGCATGCTTCACCTTGAGATCGTCACGGAGCGCCTGCGCAGGGAATTCGACCTCGAGCTCGTAGTGACCCAGCCCACCATCACCTATACTGTGGAGTTCAAAGACGGCAAGAAGCAGGTTATCTACTCGCCGGCCCTTTTCCCTGATGACAATGAGATCAAGTCCGTGACCGAGCCCATCGTCACCATGAAGATCATCACGCCGCCGGCCTACCTCGGCGGCCTCATGAAGGCCCTCTACGACCACGAGGCCGAAGTCCTTGCCACGGAGAATTTCGGCGACAACCGCACCATGCTCACCCTGGCAATGCCCTTGCGCGAGCTCATGCGCAATTTCTTCGACGAGGTCAAGAGCATCTCGTCCGGCTACGCCTCCATCTCATACGACATCACTGACAACCGCACTGCCGACGTGGTCCGCATGGACATTCTCGTTGCAGATGAGCCAGTTTCTGCTTTCGCCCGCGTGGTCTCCCGCCGCAGGGCAGAGGAAGAAGCCATCGCCATGGTGAAGAAGCTCCACGAGATCCTGCCGCGCGAGCTCTTCACCTTCAAGGTGCAGGCCAAGGCCTTCGGCCGCATCATCTCTTCCGAGACCGTGTCCGGCAAGAAGAAGGACGCCGCAGGCACGCTCTCCGGTGGTGATATCACCCGCAAGATGAAGCTCCGCGAGAAGCAGAAGGAAGGCCGCAAGCGCCTGAAGGAGCACGGCTCCGTGACCATCCCGCAGGAGGTCTTCGTGAAGATGATGCGGTCCGGTGAATAGGGCTATCTTCCGCTCAAAGCAGGAAAATAGAGCAGAAGCATGCTCAAAACGACCAGGATGCTGATGATGGTGAAGCCGACGCCGACGACCTTTTTCGTGTTCTTATGGAATAGCATAGTGCGTGTAGTATACTGTGGAGCATGAAGCGCCGCAACCGCTCCAGCCTGCACGCTATCTTGTCGTCGCCGTTCACCCTCATTGCGGCGCTCGTACTCTTCGTCGTCCTTGCCCGCGCCGCCTGGAGCATCTCCGGCAAAGCCCAGGAGAGCGCCCTGCGCCTCGAGGTGGCCCAGACCGAGTTGGCCAAGCTCCAGGAGAATCAGGCCGATCTTTCCAACCGCGTTACAGAGCTCTCAACACCAGACGGCATAAAGGCCCAGATGCGCGAACGATATCATGCTGTGGAGCCGGGGGAGTCCGTGGCCATCATCGTCGATTCTGCGGCGTCCGATACGGCTGCTGCGCTCAATGCTACATCTAGCCAGGCTATATCTTGGTGGGGTAGACTCCTTCATGTGTTCGGGCTCTAGGAGTTTTTCGGGATTTTCGCGAGATTAGTTTAGTGGCAGAACTGGTGCTTCCCAAGCATCGGGCAGGAGTTCGATTCTCCTATCTCGCACAACCGCTATCAGAAGGGCACAACTTCCTATATGAGATACATCCGCAGGAGATTTTCAGCAGAAAATCTTCGAGGACGAGAAAAGGCCCCTGCAGGGGCCTTTTCGTTAGCGAGGATAGGAGGTTGTGCCCTACTTTATCCCGAGTATCTCCCGGATCTTCGGCTCGTCGAAGCCGACGACGATCTCTCCGCCCATGTCTATGACGGGCACTCCCATCTGGCCGGTCTTGTCGATCATCTCCTTGCGCTTGTCGAGGTCGGCTGCCACGTTGAAGTCCTTGTAGGCGACGCTATTCGCCTTGAAGAAGGTCTTTGCCATGTTGCAGTAGACGCAGGTCGGCGTGGAATATATGGTGATTTCTTTCATGGAATTTTGTGTGATTAATTTATAGATAGATCAACCCTCTTGTTTAGATTTTCAGTGTATCACAGCTCCTGAAGGGCGCAAGGCGTGCTATAATGTCCCCATTCCATGGCCTATCTGGACTTCTTTTCAGCCCTGTCGCATACGGTAGCGTCCATTGCGGTGGGAGGAGGATATGTCGGCCTGTTCCTCATCACGCTCCTCGAAGGCATACCGCTTCTCGGCATATTCATGCCCGGCCATGTGGCCATCGTGGGAGCAGGCTTCCTCTCGAGCATCGGCATATTCAACGTATATGCGGTATCGGGGATCACCATCATGGGGGCCATCTGCGGGGACTACTTGAGCTTCGCCCTGGGCAGGAGATACGGCTGGCCCTTCATCAACCGCCTGCGCAAGTACTTTTTCGTGAAAGACACCCATCTGGAGAAGGCTAAGCGGCTTCTCGAGGTCCATACGGGGAAGGCCCTCATCATCGGCAGGTTCAATCCCGTGACGCGCGGCATATTCCCGTTCCTGGTGGGAGCGAGCCATGTGCCCTCCAAGAATTTCTGGCTGTTCAATACCCTGGGCGCGATCGTCTGGGTAGGGACGTCCGTCGCGCTGGGGTACATCCTCGGCCTGGGATATAACGCCGCGGCGGCTATGTTCGGCAAATTCATCTTGTTCGCTGTCATCGCCGCTATCCTCATCGCCTGGGGATACCGGTTCGTGAACATGCGCTTCCATATCTTCCGCCGCTACGAGCTCTTCACCCTCATACTGAACCTCATATCGCTCGGCGTCCTCGCCCGCATGCTCCAGGACGTCCTGGCCGTCCGCTCCTTCATGGCCCCCTTCGACGTCGCCGTGAGCCTCTGGAACGCCTCGCTCGCGAGCGGCGCTCATGGCATCGGCATCGTGGCGTCGGCTACGGCCGTGAGCTCGGTCTTCGGCATAACGGCCGTCACGGCATACGGCGTGATGGGCAGCATCATCCTGGCCTTCCAGGAGAAGTGGAGGAAGGCGTCCATCGTGCTCCTCACCCTCGGATCCTGCGCCATCGCCGTTGGCTGGCTGAAGGAGATATTCGTCCGCGTCCGCCCGCATGATCTCATCCTCTTGGATTTTCCGGCCCGCTGGCGCTTCCTCTTCGATCAGGCCTGGCTCGCCTCTGATCCGAGCTTCCCGTCCGGCCATTCTGTCTTTGCGGGGGCATTCTTCTTCCTGCTCGCATATTCTGTTGCGCCGTATATCCGCTCCTGGGTGAAGCGCGAGCTCCTCTTCGTCTTCTGCACCGTGGGAGCCCTCCTGGTGGGGCTGTCCCGCATCATCCTCAATGTCCACTGGGCTTCCGACGTCATTGCCGGCTGGGCCTTGGGCGTCTTCTGCGCCACTTCATCGGTTTTGTTTGTGCGCTACGTGGGTGCGCTTATCTTTGAAAAGGTAGAAGCGACGGCCGCTCTGGGCGCCGCGAATGCCGGCGAGGCTACTGTACCAGCGAAGAACCCTCCATTCCCGAGTGCTTCTTGAGACCGAGCAGGTCTAGGACCGTAGGAGCGAGGTCTGCGAGCCCGCCATCTCGGAGCTTGCAGTCTTTTTTTGTGATGATGCAGGGCACCAAGGAGAGAGTATGGGCTGTATGCTTTTCGCCCGTCTCGGGGTCCACGTTCATCTCGGCATTCCCGTGATCTGCCGTGACGATAGCTACGCCGCCAGCTGCGTCGAGCGCTTCTATGACGCGCTTGAGCTCGCGGTCCACGGTCTCTATTGCCGTGACGATGGCCGGCACGTTCGCGGTATGTCCCACCATATCTGGATTGGCGAAATTTATGAAAATGAATGACACTTCGCCGCGCCTGATCTCCTCTATGGCCTTGTCCGCGATGGCTTCCGCGCGCATCTCGGGGGCTTCATCGTGAGTCTTCACGTCCTTGCGGGAGGGAAGGAGGATATCCTTCTGGCCCTCATGCGGCAGGTCGCGGCCGCCGTTCAGGAAATACGTCGCATGGGGGAACTTCTCGGTCTCGGCGATGCGGCTCTGCTTCAGTCCGGCTTTGGCGATCTCTTCGCCGAGAGTGGCTTCGACGGTCTTGGGCGGGAAGGCGGTAGGGCAGTCGAATGCGGAGCTATATTCTGTGAGGGTGAGGAAATGGATATCGAGCTCCTTCGAAGCAGCGATCATCTTCTCCGAGATCATGCGGGCGCGGTCCGCTCTGAAGTTGAAGAAGAAGACGCCGTCATTCTTTCCGATCCTTGCTCCTGTGCCGTGCGGCGTCGCCATGAGTACGGGCTCAAGGAGCTCGTCCTTCTCTCCCTTGGCATAGCGCTCTTCTAGATATGCAGATGGCTTAACGGTACATACGGCCCCTTTGCATTCAAAAAGAGCCTGCTCCACCTTGGCCAGGCGGTCCCAGTTGTTATCGCGATCCATGGCATAGTAGCGGCCGGAGACGGTGGCGATGAAGAAGTTCGGTCCCAGCTCTTCCATGAGCGCTTCCAGTTCCTCTATATAGTGAGATGCGCTCTGCGGCGGCGTATCGCGGCCGTCCGTGAAGACGTGGATAGCGACCTTGGGGACCTTTTCTTTCTTGGCCAGGCGCAGGAAGGCGAAGAGATGCTTCTGGTAGCTATGCACGCCGCCGGGAGAGACCAGGCCCTGCACATGAAGAGTGGAGCCGTGCTTCTTCACATGTGCGAAGAGGTCCAAGAAAGCAGGATTCCTATCGAACTCGCCGGTCTTGATCGTCTTGTCCACGCGCACCAGATCCGTGTCGATGGGCGCGCCTGCGCCGATGGTCATATGGCCCACCTCGCTGTTGCCCATCTGTCCTTCCGGCAGCCCGACTGCGTCTCCGGACGCCTTCAGAAGGGAATGGGGATATTCCTTCCAGAGCATATCGAAGAACGGCTTTTTGGCAGCCGCTACAGCATTGTCTTTCGCCTCTTCTCTGTGGCCCCAGCCGTCCAAGATGATGAGGACGACGGGTTTTTGCGGAGCGCGTCCGATTTTCATTGCGGAAGTATATCAGATGTTTCGTAATATTCGCTAAAATTAGACCACGGCGAGGGAGCTAGCATTTAAGCCCTTATTGCGTGCTGTGTTTTGACAGCCCGTCAACTCAGTGCGGTAGCAATGGGGGAGGCTTGCAGGGGGAGTATACTGTCCTCGTGCGGGAGATAATCCACCCGCCCTTACTACAATGGCTAAACAGCCCAAGCCTGCTCCGGCTCCTCAGCCGCAGACCCCTCCCCCGCAGATGTAAAGGGTGGAAGTCCGCGGAAACTCCCTCCGGGGAGTTTTCTTTTTCTTCCGGTAGCCCGATCGGATACACTAAAGCCCGCTTACGCGGGCTTTAGTGCCATAGGGTAGGCTCGTGCTTTTCCCCAGGAGAGAGAATCCGAGTGAGTTTAAAGTGGTATCCTCGGCCAAGCCTAGGGCTGGCGTATAGGATCCTGAATCTCGTTTAAGGATCTTCTCCGTGATGAGTTAGCAAGCCTATATCTATTGTAGGTCGGTCACCTGAGCTGTCAACCGACTGGATGCGTAAATCCGTGGACAAACTGTGAATAAGCCCACTATTTCAGTGGATAAGAAATTCTAGGCAATGATCCTCCTTCTTGTGGGAAGAGCTTACTTCTTTGCGAAATATTTTGCCTTGGCTCCCAGGGCTTCTTCTATGCGGAGGAGCTGGTTGTACTTGGCTACGCGATCCGTACGGGAAAGCGAGCCGGTTTTGATCTGGCCTACGCCCGTTCCTACTGCGAAGTCCGCGATGGTGGTGTCTTCGGTCTCGCCAGAGCGGTGCGAGATGATAGCC
>CAYSOS010000006.1:1342-14974 GCA_964432735.1 uncultured Candidatus Saccharibacteria bacterium | reverse complement strand
ACCAAAATGTCCTTAGCACTATACCCAAACCTGGGAAGGCCATTGCTTAGAGGTTTTCGGGTTCGAACCGATACGTTTTCAAGTCATCAGTATCCTATCACAAACTAATCCTAATGTCAAGCACACCCCACAAAGAGCCGGCTGGCGAAAAGGAGTCGGGATTCCTCGACCAGACCCTACGGCCGAGCCACTGGGAAGAATACATCGGCCAGAGATCCGTGAAGGATAACCTGGACATCCTCCTTAAGGCCGCCAAAGAGCGCTCGCATCCGCCAGAGCATCTTCTTTTCTATGGCCCGCCGGGCTTGGGCAAGACCACGCTCGCCCACCTCATCGCCAAGGAAACCGGGGTTCAGATGAAAGTAACGTCCGGGCCTGCCATCCTCAAAGTCGGAGACCTGGCTTCCATCCTGACCAACCTCTCGGCCGGAGATATCCTTTTCATAGACGAGATCCATCGCCTGAACAAGGCCATCGAGGAGGTCCTCTACCCTGCCATGGAATCGGGGACCCTGGATATTATCATAGGAAAAGGACCGTCAGCAAGAACCATACAGCTCGATCTTCCGCCCTTTACGCTCATCGCCGCCACCACCCGCATCGCCCTCCTTTCTTCGCCCTTGCGCTCGCGCTTTTCGGGCGGCGTCTTCAAGCTCGAGTTCTATACGGAGGAAGAGATCGCCAGGATCATCAAGAGATCCGCAAAGATCCTGGGGGTCAAGATCGATGACGATGCCGTGCGGGAGATCGCCCGCCGCTCCCGCTTCACTCCCCGCACCGCCAACTATTACCTCAAGCGCTGCCGCGACTACGCGCAGATAGAGAAGACGGACCTTACCCTGCCCGTCGTAGAGAAGGCCCTCGCCCTCCTCGGCGTAGACAAAATAGGCCTCACCGCTGCCGATAGGGATATCCTCAATGCCATCATCGAGAAATTCGGCGGGGGTCCGGTGGGCCTAAATACGATCGCTGCCGCTCTTTCGGAAGAGCAGGCAACAGTCGAGGAAGTATACGAGCCGTATCTGATCCAGCTGGGGCTGTTGGAGCGGACCCCTCGCGGCAGAACGGTCACCGACAAGGCATATGCCCACCTGGATCGCAAAGGCCCTGGAAAACTTCTGTAATACTAGACGAATCACACACCATATATATGTCAGGACACAATAAATTCTCGAAGATAAAGCACCTCAAGGCCAAGAACGACGCCCAGAAGAGCAAGCTGTACGGCAAATTCGTGCGCCTCATCTCCGTGGAAGCCAAGAAAGCCAACGGGAACCTCTCTTCCCCGGGGCTGGCAGCAGCCATCGAGAAAGCCAGGAAGGAGAACATGCCGAACGATACCATCGACCGCGCCATAAAGAAGGCGTCAGACACGAGCGCGGTCATGGAGACCATAGTCTACGAGGCATACGGCCCGGGAGGCGCGGCCATTCTCATCGAAGCCTCACCGACAACCGCAACAAGGCGGCGCAGGAGGTGAAGGCCATCCTCGCCAAGCACGATATCGCCTTGGCTTCGCCCGGCAGCGCTTCTTGGGCATTCGCCAAAGAAGGCGGCGAATGGAAGCCGACGACCACCGTCCCCCTCGAAGATGCAGATATAGAGAATCTTTCGGCTCTCACGGAAGCCCTGGAAGAGAACGACGAAGTCCAGAGCGTCTTCACCAACGCGGAATAAGATGCGGATACTCGGCATAGATCCCGGATACGACCGCCTCGGCATCGCCGTCATAGACAAGGAGAAGAAGGAATCCCTGGTCTACTCTTCCTGTTTGCAGACTTCTTCGAAAGACGATATCCATGCCCGTCTCGGGCAAGTCGGCGCGGAAGTGTCCCGGATCCTGGACGAATTCAAGCCGGACGCGGTCTCCATAGAGACGCTCTTCATGGGAAGCAACAAGACCACGGCCATGCGGGTCTCGGAGGCCCGCGGCATCATCATGTATGAGGCTATCCGCAGGGATATCCCCATCCACGAGTACGGCCCCATGGAAATAAAGGTCGCCGTGACGGGAGACGGAAGGAGCGACAAGGAGCGCATCATCAAGATGGTCAGGATGCTCATCAAGATCCCCGAGAAAAAGACCGTGGACGACGAATACGACGCCATCGCAGTGG
Organism: uncultured Candidatus Saccharibacteria bacterium; assembly: GCA_964432735.1. GTDB lineage: Bacteria > Patescibacteriota > Minisyncoccia > Phycocordibacterales > PALSA-1337 > C7867-002. The sequence continues at coordinate 12,857 of CAYSOS010000006.1, read as the reverse complement.
CCCTTACGCACGCTGCCCATTCGAAAGGCTCGAAATAGATTATCCCCAGCTCGGCATTGTTGCAAAAACTTCCCGCCCTTGTTACAAAATACGTACTTACCAATAATGTCAGTGAGCATATGCCGCAGACAAAAACCACTCGCTCAAAAACCATAAAGAAAGCCGCGCCCCGCCCGGAAGCTTCGTCAGAAGAGAATGAGGCAGGCCTCGAGATGGCCTTCTCCACGAGCAAGGCGAAAAAGGAGCCTAACCTGGATGAAGAAGATGCCCTTCCCGCAGGCGATAAGGCTGAGGATGCGTCCCCCTTCGGAGAGGCGTCTGAGGATGAGTCCGGGGAGGAGGAGGCGGGCCTGGATGACGAGGAAGTGAATCCCTTCGGAGACAAGTGGGAGGAATAGGCTAGGCATCCGTTCGCTGTGATATAATCCGAATCTAGCACGATGACGCGAACACGCGGCGGGTCCCGCCGCCACCACATAAAGACCGGCATTGTCCTCGCTCTTTCGGGAGTTTTCATCGCAATAGGCCTCTTCGCCATCTGGATAGCCACGCTCAAGATCCCGGACGTGAAGTCCTTCGAGAGCCGCAAAGTGGTCCAATCGACGAAGATATACGACCGCACCGGCAATATCCTCCTCTACGATACCGGCTCTAACAGCAAGCGCACCGTCGTTCCCCTTTCGAGCCTTCCTGCATATCTTCCCAACGCGGCAATCGCCATCGAGGACGCTAACTTCTATACCAACTCCGGCATCGAGCCCCTTTCTATACTGCGCGCGATCTTCGCTGACGTCGTCTCCGGAGGATACGACCAGGGAGCTTCCACCATCACTCAGCAGGTGGTCAAGAACAGCCTCCTTACGACAGACAAGACTCTGACCAGAAAGATAAAAGAGTGGGTCTTGGCCATAAAGCTCACCCGAGCTATGAGCAAGGATGAGATCCTTGAGACGTATCTCAACGAGACCTCCTATGGCGGCACTATATATGGCGTAGAAGAAGCCAGCCAGCAGTTCTTCGGGCATCCTGCCAAGAGCGACACGCTCGCCGAAGCCGCCTACCTTGCCGCCATTCCCCAAGCCCCTACCTACTATTCGCCGTACGGAACCCATACCCAAGGACTGGATGCGAGGCAGAAGCTCGTTCTGAGGCGCATGAAGGATCTCAGCATGATAACGGATGCAGAGTACCAGACGGCTTCGGCTGAAAAGGTCCAGTTCCTCACCAAGGATTCTACCGGCATCCGCGCGCCGCACTTCGTCATGTACGTGCGCGATTATCTCGTCCAGAAGTATGGCGAGGATACGGTGGACAGCGGCGGCCTCAGGGTCATCACCACCCTCGACTACGGCATGCAGCAAAAAGCAGAGGAGGTCATCACCAAGTTCGCGCCGTCTCTCGCGAGCAACTTCAACGCGAGCAACACGGCCATGGTCGCCATAGACCCGAAGACGGGAGACATCCTCACCATGGTCGGCTCGAAGGACTATTTCGACAAGACCATAGATGGGAACTATAACGTCGCTTTGGCCAGCCGCCAGCCGGGCTCCACCTTCAAGCCTTTCGTGTATGCGACCGACTTCATGAAGGGGTACACCCCCGAGACGGTCCTCTTCGACATCCCTACTGAATTCTCCACGCAATGCAACCCGGATAGCACTCCCAAGAATCCTACGGATGATCCCAAGAAGGTCTGTTACTCCCCTGGCGAATACGACAACACCTATGAAGGCCCCCTCTCTATCCGCCAGTCTCTGGCCCAGTCGAGGAACATCCCCGCCGTGGAAGCCCTGTACCTCGCCGGCATACCGAATGCCGTGAACACGGCGCGCGTCATGGGCGTCGAGATAGACACGCCGCAGCGCTGCGGGCTCACCCTGGTGCTCGGAGGCTGCGAAGTGAGCCTTACCGACCTCACGAGCGCATACGGCGTCTTTGCCAATGACGGCATACGCAATCCCTACCATCCCATCCTCGAAGTGGACGACCTGAGCGGCAACGTCCTTGAGAAATACCAGACGAATCCGTCCCAGGTCATCCCTGCGGAGGTCGCGCGGCAGATCTCGAGCATCCTCTCAGACACGAATGTCCGCATGAACAGCCTGAAGCCCATCGGGGAGAGCGTCGGAAGGCCTGTCGCCATCAAGACGGGCACCACCAACGACTACCGAGACGTGTGGACTCTGGGCTATACGCCGGACCTGGTGGTCGGCGCATGGGCGGGGAACAACGATAACAGGCCTCTCACTCCGAACGTCGCCGGCCTCATCATCTCCCCTCTCTGGGGCGCCTTCATGTCGCAGGTCGCGAAGGATTTCCCTCCGGAAGACTTCGTCCCGCCGCCGGCTCCCCTCACGGATAACAAGCCCATACTGCGCGGAGAATGGGAAGGCGGCGTCTCATACTGGAAGGACAGCATCTCCGGAAAGGTAGCGACGCAGTATACGCCGCAGGAGACCAGGCAGGAAGTGGTGTTCCACAACGTCCACTCCATCCTCTATTGGCTGAACAAGGACGATCCTCGCGGACCGGCCCCTGCGGACCCCTCGCAGGACTCCCAGTTCGCTTCCTGGGAATATGCCATGGCTAAGTGGCTTCAGACATATAAAGCGACCCATCCGGACTTCGTAGAGACCGCAGGCGTCGTCATCCCCACCGCAACGGACGACATCCACGTCCCCGCGAACTTCCCGCATGCATTCATAGGCTCGCCAGCCAATGGAAGCCTTGTGGATCCCAACCAGCTGCTCCCTGTCCAACTGCAAACCTCCGGCAGATATCCCGCCATGAAGACGGATGTCTACCTCAACGGGAAGTTCGTGAACACCATCCGGAACAATCCGACCTCCTTCTCCTTCGTGCCGGCAGACGTGGGCACTGCGTCGGGCCAAAACACGCTCTCCATAACCCTGTACGACACGGTATTCAATCAGGCCCAGGCAACGACGACGTTCAACGTGCAGTGATGCGCACCAGCTAGAGGAAGCGGATCGAATCCACCGGCCGCTCCGGGACTTTTTCCTGTATCTCCTTGATGATGGCGGACTGCTTCACAAAAAGCGCGGACTTGGCCGCCTGGCTCAAGCCTTTTATCGATACCGCCTTCATTGAAAACGAGATGGAGCTCGGCAGGATCTCTATGCCGGCATATCTCTTCACGATCTCCCGCACAGCAAAGCGCAGCCGCAGTTCCTGGGCCTGCTTTCCGCGGATCCGGGCAAAGAATTCTCCGATGCTCTTCACGGCGGCTATTCGCTTGCTTAACGGTTCATCGGCATCACCAGGTACAAGAAGTTCTGGTCTCCAGATACCGGGCGGATGACCAGCGGCTTGTTCTTGCCGTTGAACTGGAGGGATACGCTGTCTGCATCCAAGGACTGGAAGCTGTCAGATATGTACTTGCAGTTGAAGTTGATCTCCAGAGCCTCTCCTGTCATGGCGGCATCTATCTCTGAGCTGTTCTCGCCCACGTCGCTATTGCGGGTCTCTATGGCGAACGCCCTCTTCTTCGGATCGATAGTGAAATGGACCTGGTTGAAGGTGTCCGAGAAGACGGAGGAGACCTTGAGGGTATTGATGAGATCCTGCTTCAAGACCACCGCTTCAGTCGCATATCCCTTGGGGATTATCTGTTTATAGTCCGGAAATACCCCGTTTATGATGCGGGATGTCACCCGGATGCCGTTCGCCTCGAAGGAAACCAAGTTCTTATTGGAAGACATGGACACCGTAGGGCCCAGGGCTTCCAGCGTGCGCGTGATCTCCACCGCGTTCTTGAACGGAATGAGCATGTCTTCCATGACAGCTCCTGCGGGAAGCGATATCTTCTTTTCTGCGAGCCTGAAGGAGTCTGTGGCGGCAAATACGATAGACCCGTCGTTCTTGTACACGTATACGCTGGAGAGCTCAGGCTTCACATTGGATATGGATGCGCTATACCAGACGGACTTGAAGCCTTTCACGAGGATATCCGCGGGGAAAGAGACGGTTTTTGCATCCGAGACCGTAGGGATAGCGGGAAAATCTTCAGGGGGAACCGTTTTGAGGACCCCTTTAGACTTAGAGAGGGTGATATTGAGGTTGCCGGAGACCGTCTCGAGCTTCACGATCTTCTCTTTGTTGTCTACCTGGGAGAGGAAGCTGGATATGACCTGCGCTGGGACGGCAAAAACGCCCTCGCCATCGGTTTTTGCAGCGACTTCTATCTCGACACCCACATCGAGGTTGGTCGCCTTGAACACGGCGGTGTTTTTCTTGATATCGATGAGGATACAAGAGAGGACTGGAAGCGCTGTCCTCTTGCCCGCAGTCCTCTCTGCGAGCGAGACCGCCTGTCTGAGCTTCTCAAAAGATATTTCGCACTTCATGGTAGTTAGTAATTATTTATATATAAAATCTATTAGTTACTATTAGGGCTGGGGATATGGGGGTATCCGAAACCACAGCTCTCTGCATGGATATTTTATTTTTTAAAACCATTTTTGCTGTGGATTCTTTTTTGGTAACTTCGGCATAAACCTTCCCCACCCTCTTTTCTCCCCATTCTGTCCTTTTCTCTCCCCACCTCCTACCCCGCTCTTTCCACAGGCTTTTCCCCAGCCCCATCTCGCTTAAGACGCACGTCAAAGCATAGAGCGGAGCTGGGTGATCTCCTGCGACAAAAGAGCATCGGTCTTTATCTCCTCCTTCATCTTGTTATACGAGTGGATGACGGTGGTGTGGTCCCTTCCCCCGAGCTTCTCCCCTATGGAGGGGAAGGAGACGTTGAAATCCTCGCGCAGGATATACATGACGACCTGGCGCGGGCGCACTACCTCCTTGCGGCGGGTCTTGTTGTAGATGGTCTCTTCGCTCAAGTTATAGAAATCGCAGACGGTCTTGACCACTTCCTTCACGGAAAGGAGCTTCTTGGGCTTGGTATTGTTCTTGAGGATGTTCCGGATCTCGTTGATGCTCAATTCCCTGCTCTTGAACTGGCTCTGGCAGGCGATGATGTTCACTACGCCTTCTATCTCGCGGATATTGTCCTTGATAGTGGAAGCGATGTGCTCAACAGCTTCCGGAGAAAGGGTCACGTTGTACGCGCCGCACTTCGCGCGCACTATATACGCCCGGGATTCCTGGTCTGGCTCAGGGATATCGAGGACCATGCCTGCGTTGAAGCGGCCGCGAAGGCGCTCCTCCAGGCCGGAGATGACGTTGGGGTGCTTATCCGAGGAGAATATGAGCTGGCGGCCGGATTCCTTGTACAGATTGAACACATGGAAGAACTCTTCCTGGAACTTCTCCTTTCCGGAGAAGAATTGGACGTCGTCGAGGATGAGGACGTCATATTCGCGGTATTTATCCTTGAATTGGCGGGCCCTTCCTTCCTGGAGAGCGCTCAAAAGCTCGTTCCCGAAGCGCTCGGAAGTGAGATAGAAGACTTTTTTGTTCGGAAAGAGGGATTTTATCTTGTTTCCGATAGCCTGGATGAGGTGCGTCTTGCCGCGGCCCGTCTCTCCGTACAAAAGAAGCGGGTTATACACCTGCCCCGGCGTCTTTATGATGGTCTGGGCGGCCGCATGGGCCAATTCGTTGAATGGGCCGACGATGAAGGACTCGAATGTGTAGCGCGGATTGAGGTTGTCTTCTTTGTTTATGTACAGATCCTGAAGCGGGATGGCCATAGTGGGGAGCGGGGCCATCTGTTTCTTGGGATTCGGCGCTTTAGAGCCCTCTTTTATGATGACGTACTCCAAAGAACGGACTTTTTCGTCCATTTGGCGGAGGATTCGGAGGAAGGCGTTGTGGAATTTCTTCTGGAGCCACTCCTGAGTGAAGGAATTAGGCACTCCGAGGTATATGGTGCCCTCTTCGGAGCGGAGAATGGCGGTTTCCTTGAACCATGTGGAAAAATTCGCTTGGGAGACGGCGGTCTCGATCTCGATCAGCGCCATTTGCCACATTTTTGCGAAGTCGTTCATAGGATTTAACGACTGTAAGTATATACCTGTTTATAAATCTGCAAACTTGTGGAGGGAGAGAAAATATGTTGATAAGTTGGGGATAGTCTGCTACACTTCTTTTCACTATGTCATTCACCTACAAGCCAAAGAAAAGGAAGCGCGCGAAGTCGCACGGCTTCCGCGTCCGCATGAAGACGCCGGGAGGCAAGAAAGCCATCGCCCGCCGCCGCGCCAAGGGACGCAAGCGCCTTACGGTATCGGGATAGACCCCTATAGAATTCATGCTGAATAAATCCTCGAGGCTCACAACTAAGGAGTTTCTGGAGACCATGAAGGATGGAAAGGTGGTTCACTCCGCCTTTTTTATCGCTCGGATACAGTCTCCCACCCCGTCTCTCAAGGTATCCGCTGTTGCGCCAGTCAAAATCGCCAAGACCGCAGTGCTCCGCAACAAGACCCGTCGCAGGATATACGATGCGGCGAGGCCCCTTCTTGCCGAAGCGTCTTCGAAGGCTCATGTGCTTCTCATCGCCAAGGCCCCCCTTCTTCAAAACGATGACGCTGCGGCTCTCGCAGCCGAAGTCAGGGATGTTTTTGTGAAAGCTGGCCTTTTGCGCTAGTATTACCCGATATGTATAACGAATTCGTATTCCGCCCGCTTTACAATGGCCTTATCGGCATTCTGGATATTATTCCGTGGATAGACGTAGGCATCGCTGTCATCATCTTCACGGCCATCGTCAAATTCATCCTCTATCCCCTTTCCAAATCCGCCCTTCTCACCCAGATCCGTATGCGCGAGGTAGAGCCGGAGGCTGCCAAGATCCGCACCCAGTTCAGCGCAGACCGCCAGACCCAGGCCATGAAGATCATGGAGCTCTACAAGGCCAAGGGCATCAGGCCGTTTTCCGGCACGCTGCTCCTTATATTGCAGCTCCCCATCCTCCTTTCCATCATCTCGGTGTTCTACAAGATAATCCCCACGGTAGATAAGACTCTTCTATATTCCTTTGTCGCCGCACCGGACCTGTCCCAGAGGATGCACTTCCTCGGCCTTATAGATCTCACTACGCCAAGCATTTTCCTCGCTATTCTCACAGCGGTCGCCCAGTTCCTCCAGATAAAGTACTCCTTCGCATCGAAGATGTCTGCAAAACAAGCCCCAGGAGCAACTGGCGCGGCAGGGATGACAGCCGCCATGAACACCCAGATGAAGTATCTGGTGCCTATCCTCGCGTTCGTCTCCATATATTGGATCATCCCGGCTCGCTTCCCTATGGCATCGTCCATCATCGCCATCTACTGGATGACGAGCTCGCTCATGACCTTCCTGCAGGAGATGATCATCCGCAAGAAGCACCTTTCCTAATCCCAACTATTTTCGCGCGGCTATTTCGAGAGATCCAATGACCAGAGCGACAAGTCGTTCTTGTTCATGAAGAAGAGGATGGCATCCTTGGGGTCGAGACCGAGATCGAAGCCGTCTATTGCCCTATCTGCCTGCCCGATGAGGTTGGAGACGAGCTCCACATCCCCTGTTGAGACGTCCGTCTTCCAGATCTTGTCAGTGCTGGATATGGTGCCCTTATACCAATCATCCGGATATGTGCCAGAAGCAGAAGCGAGCGAGGAAGGCACGGCGCAGTACACTATAGCTGTATAGACATTCCCCCAGGCGCATTTCTCTGCCAGAGTCAGTATACCTGCGTCCGATGTCGTCTTCTTTGAGATCGTATATACGCCGGTCGTCAGATCGCCGTTGCCCCCTGTCCCAGACCACAGCACGTACTTGCCATCGTGGCTCACGGATGCGCTCAAGCCGGAAATAGGGCCCAGGATCTGGGACCATGTCCCTGTCTTGGGATTCACGAAATAGAGGAAGCCGCTGTAATGCGCAGACCCCTTGGTCGTGATGGCTATTATGTTGTCGCTCGGCCAGTCGATGTTCAGTTCGGTGAGCGGGGTGGTGAAGATCCTGATCATCGAGGTCCCGTCCAGGTTCGATACGTACCCTGCGCCGCTGCCGCTCTCATTCGTCAGGATAAAGAGCTTGTCTTTCCTGGGAGAGGCTGCGTATCCGATCATATTCGAGGGAAGCTTCTTTCCCTTGAGCGAGAACGGAGCGAGCTGTGCGGGATCCGAAGAGTTCGTCGCGGTGGACGTGCCCTGCTTGTTGAGCTGGCTATAGACTGCCATCCATGAGGTATCCCCATCCTGGAAGATGGATCCGATGAACGCCGTGAGGTTCTTGTTCCACACGCTCTCGTATATGCGCGGAACCACCGTGTTGGATATGGTGGTTATAGCGGAAGAGTCATAGGACGCTTCGTATACATTTCCCCTTCCCCTATCTACCCAGCGCACGACTGTTGTCTTGGCTGTCGTGGAAGCTCCGTATCCTCCGACGGGAGCAGAGCTTAGCAGGCGCAGCGTTGCGAGAGGCGCTGATGTCGTCATGACGCTTGCGGATGCTGTCGTGCTAGAAGCGTTCGCGGTCGATGATCCTGAGGCCGTCTGGCCGTTCCCTCCTCTATTCAAGGGCTGGAAGCCGCCCGATGTGCTGTTAGAGGCGCTTGTTGCTGGCGAAGAGGTCTGCACTGGTCCCATGAGGAAGTACCAGTACGCACCCAGCGCCATGGCTACCAGGATGAGGACGCTTGCGACTATCAGGATTGTTTCTTTGGATTTCATCTCGGGTGTATTAGCAGCCTATGTTCAAGCAAGGAGGCTTTGAGATTATTTTTATTCGGTCATTTACTGTTGCCGTTGTCTGTTGTAGCTCATTCTGCATTTGCGAGGAGATTGTGGGGTCTGCATTTGGAAGGGATGAGTAATTTTTTACTGCGGCAGTGACTGTAGCAAGATCGACTGTAAGCAAGTCTATTTCTTTTTTATGATCCTGGCCTATATTAGTGGTATCCCCTAATTCCTTGCTAATGTCGAGAAGACTTGCTGAATAGCTTTTATATGCCTGGAGCGGAGCTTTATCCGCAGGCTGTAGCGTGGGGTTATATTTGTTGAATATGTTCGTTATGCTCGTGTTGTTCTTCTGCAAACAATCGATATTTCCTACCGCGCACTGCTGCAGGCCTGCTCTCATAAGGCCTTCTGCGGTGTTAAGATTTATTTTGCTCTGAGCAGTGTCCCTCTTGTCTATTGCAGCATATCTTTTGGCACAAAGAGCCTGGACATCTGTGTCTCCAAGCATGGTGCGGCAGAGGAAATCGATGTCCGCATCGCTTACATCTCCAGATGCTTCCGCATCTTGTGAAGTAGCAAGCTGATAGTTTAGATCCTGTATTTCTTTATTAGCAGCAGCAACCTGATCCTGACCGGATTTAATGTTGTTCTTAAAATTCGTTATATCAATGCTATATTTTGCTGCATCGGAATATAGCTGGTCTAGAAAAGACTTAGAAGAAGTGTGCGATGGGCGGTTCAGAGGCTTTAATAGAGTCGTCGGGATCGCCACAAGGCGGGGGTCTATTGTTCGGAGGATGATATAGGAAGTGAGCACAAGCAGAAGCCCGAGCACTGCATTCTTTGCTTTCTCGAGCCCTGCGCTCTTCCCATTCCATGAGTCTGTCGTCATGTATTCGAATCCACCCCAGACGATCATGAACACGGCGGCCGCTGCGCAGATGAAGATGAATAGGTTGAACGCGTATTGTAAGTAGTTCTGGAAATTGATCCGTGTGCCACTCGCTCCCCCGCTGCAGGTCACACCATTCGCTGCCACACAAGGCAATGGCTCAAGCGGCGTATAGGTAGCTGGGGGATTGTCTTTAGGATTTGTCTGGGCGAATGCGCTCAAGTTGCCCATTGCGAACACGGCAACCATCATGAGCGCTATGGAAATCAATCCGAGCCGTGTTTTATGTGAGATGTTCATGTGTCTGTATTAATTTGAGCTCCATACCGTAGAAAATCCAGCTTGCGCTTGCTGAAGTATGTTCTTCGGGTTATTGATAGTGAGGCTTATATCTGATGTGCCCGACTCTGCATCCGGAGCCCTGAGCGTGATCGATCGGTTGGAACTGAGCTCCTTATGAAGGGAGCCGTTTATGATCCAGGAATATGAAAGATTGTCAGATGAAGGCGTCGAGGTGAAGCTGTATGGGACCGCAAGGACGCCGGTTTCCTTCTGTGATCCCAGGAAAAGTTTCGTGGCTATCGCAAGGTTGAACAAAGGCCCATAGAGGGGATCATTTTTGTAGAATAGGACTGAAGGGGCCTCTGCGCCCAGCACCGTGAATCCAGTGCCGGAAACAGTCCCGTCTCGAGTGGTCACGGTCACTGAGACCGGCGCGGGCCTAGGCACTATGCCGCCCTGTATGAGTATAGACTGCCTTCCATATCCGGATTGTTCCTGGAGGACCGATCCGTTCTGCTCCCATTTGTATACCAGAGATCTGGGATCGTATTCGACTCCTGCGGAGTTGGCCAGGTGCGGCACAGCCACTATCTTCGTGCTGTTCTGATATGCGACAGCCACTTTTCCTCTGAAGAACGGAGGCACGTATCCCTGCGGCTCGATCACCATATCGATCGAGCCGGACGTGATCGCTATAGAACCGGTGAGGCTCGTGCCGTCTGGGGCATCCACGCTTATATTCACTGTGAGCCGCTTCCCTGCTGCCGGGGCCTGCACAGTCACTTTAGTGAGGCCGTACCCGCTTCCGAGGCTCTTGCCTCCCGCTGTCCAGACGATATGCGCCGAGTTTATGTCAGTGCTATAGCTCTGGGCCGTTATGGTCACCGTCTGTCCCGGAGCCGGGCTGTCCGTGTCTGCGCTGAGATCCAGCGCTCCCCCGACTTGTGCCTGCGCAACAAGCGGGATGGACGCGAGAAAAAACAAAATAGCAGCCTTTGTATTGAGGGATTCGAACCGCTTCATTGCATCTATTTTAGCAAGATAGAGGCGTGATTGCGATTGCGAGTTGTTCACGCCTACGAGCCTGGCTGCCGCACGCCGTTCATGTTGAGAGGGCGAAGGTTCTGGTTGCGAACGACGCTAGCTCCGCCTTCTTCTTGGTTCTGTGGAAGCCTCCTGCCATCAGTATTCAGCGGCTTTCTTACCTGAGAGATGAGCTCAGCTTCCATTTCCTGCTCTGCGATAGCCGCCTCTTCTTTTTTGACATCTCTATATATGTACCAGACATCCAGGACCCAAAAAGGCGCCGCGCCGCCGGTTACCGCGTCTCCCAAGTCTGTCGCGGCGATAGACAATAGGCGGTTTATCTTCGTGATCACGGGGATTCGGAAGAGTAAAAACAGCCCGATAAGGACGAAAGGCATGATCGCTTCCAGAATTTCGCTTATGATCACGCCAGCTCCTGTAAAATCTATGATGATCTGTATGAGGTCTACCAGCCCGCTTATACCGAATAGGACAAACCAGCGGATGGCTCTTTTTTTCGGTTTCTGTGCCATCGCCAGATTATACCACTGCTCTCAAGCTATTTTCCGGAACCGGCATTCTCAAGATCCCTCTTGGCCTGTTCGAGCTGCATGACCTGGGCCGGGTTCGTGGTGATGATCTGGTCTTCCGTATACGAAGAGCGGAT
>CAYSOS010000006.1:0-1332 GCA_964432735.1 uncultured Candidatus Saccharibacteria bacterium | reverse complement strand
TACGAAGAAGCTACCCTCCCCTACGTCTGATTCGAGCAAGAGATACTTTTCCTCATCGGTCAGGTTGAATGTGCGCTGGATGTGGTCGATGACTGTCGGAGACTGCTTGAGGAGGATCTGGATAGACGAGTTAGTGAGGATAGGCAGGCCGTATGGCGACTTGAGGAAGTCATCCACGTCTTGAGTGATGGTGGCGAGGCCGAGGAAGTATTTGCGGCCGCGCTTAGCCAATCCGAAGAGGAATGAAGCCGTATCTTCGGATTTCATCATCCACCATGCCTCGTCTATGACAAGGAGCCTCTTCTTCCTCACCTTGCGTACGGCATTCCATATATAGTGCGTGACGATATACATGGCCACTGGCTTGAGCTCGTCTTCCATATCGCGGAGCGAGAAGACGATGAATTTGTTGTTGATGTCGACGTTGGACGGGCGGTTGATGAAGCCAGCCCATGTTCCCTTCGTGTATTTGGTGAGCCTCTGGACGAGCGAGTCTGCGCCTTCCATGCCTGCGAGCACGAGCTCGAAGTCCGAGAGGAGCGGTGATTCGACGTTCCTGAAGTCTGACTCGGCGGTGATGTCTTTCAGGGCATATGTTTCTGTGATGGCGCGGTCGATGATGGCGTCTTCTTCCTGGGTGAGGCCGCCAAGCATGATGCGGAAAAGGCCGACGAGGTTGATGATATTGGAGCGCAGGACATCGGAAGCAGACTCGTCTTCGTTGACGGCTGGCAGATCGAAGGGGTTTATGTGGTGCTCAGAGTTGAGCGAGATATTGAAGTACTTCCCTCCCGTCGCTTCGGCCATGTACTCGTATTCCTTTTCCGGATCGATGACGAGCACATCGCCGTCGAACATGAGCGTGCGCAGGATCTCGAGCTTGGTGCAGTAGGATTTGCCGGCGCCAGCCACAGCGAAGGTTACGGAGTTGTAGTTCTCGAGAGAATAGCGGTCGAAAAGCACCAACGATGAGTTGTGACGGTTGATCCCGTACAGAATACCCTTATCGGAGGTAAGGTCGAAGGAAACGAATGGGAAAACGCTCGAAAGCGGCGACGAATTGAGCTTGGAGTGCACGGCGAGCTGGTCATCGGCGATCGGGATGACGCTCTTGAAGCCCTGCTCCTGCTGGAAGAGGGCCGGTTTCAGATAGACGAGCTTGGATTCGAGGAGGGATTTGATCTCTGACTCGAGCTTGTCGAGCTCTCCTTCGTTGTCTGCATAGATGGTGATGTAGACGCCCACATCAAAAAGATGCTCCTGGGCCTGCATGAGCTGGTCACGGAGAGCCTCGAGGTCTTGGTAGGCGGTATCAAGGGTCGGATCGCGGAC
>CAYSOS010000005.1:0-15167 GCA_964432735.1 uncultured Candidatus Saccharibacteria bacterium | reverse complement strand
GCTATGACTTCAGCTCTGGTCTGCGCACCACGCTCCGCCAAGACCCGGACATCATCATGGTGGGCGAGATCCGCGATGCGGAGACCGCCCAGATGGCGGTGCAAGCCGCTCTCACCGGCCACCTGGTGTTCTCGACCTTGCACACCAACAACGCCGCCGGCATCATCCCGCGCCTCATCGATATGGGCGTCGACCCGTACCTCATCGCGCCGACCCTCATCCTCGGCATCGCCCAGCGCCTGGTGGGCATGCTCGTGCCGGAAGCCGCTGAGCCGGTCAAGGTGGAGGGCAGCATCAAGGCCATGATAGACAAGCAGTTCGAGGACCTGCCAGCCCAATACAAGAAAGACATCCCATTCACCGATACGCTGTATCGCATCAAGCCCACTCCGTCGACCCCCAAGGGCACCCGCGGCCGCATGGCCGTCTTCGAGATGTTCAGCATGGACAAGGAAGTCGAGGAAGCCGTGCTCCGGAGCGCTACCGAGACCGAAGTGAGCAAGCTCCTGCGCGAGAAGGGCATGATCTCCATCAAGGAAGACGCCATCATCAAGGCCTTCCAGAAGGTCATCCCGCTCGAAGAGGTAAATAAGCTATAATATCCCCTATGCAGCCCAAAAAAGCTCTCTTCGTAGACGATGACCGCTTCCTCCTCGACATGTACGCCTTGAAATTCTCCAAGGCCGGCTACGAGGTGAAGACCGCCGACTCCATGGAGGCGGGCCTGAAGGTCCTGCGCGACGGCTTCGAGCCGGACGTCATGATGGTGGACATCGTCATGCCGGGCCCGGACGGGCTCGAATTCATGGGCGCGGTCCGAAAAGAGAAGCTCGCGGCTTCCGCAGCGGTCGTCATGCTCACGAACCAGGGCAGCTCGGACGATATCGCCCGGGCCAAGAAGCTGAACGTGGACGGCTACATCGTCAAGGCCACCAGCATCCCGTCCGAGGTCCTCGCGGAGGTGGAGCGCATCCTTGCGAACAGGAAATAATTTATAAATTTTACATATTCATATGGACTATAGAAAAGAGATAGACGACTTGGTGAACCTGGTCATAAAGGAAGGAGCATCCGACCTCCACCTCGCCACCGGCCGCCCGCCTATCATCCGCGTCACGGGCAACCTCATCCCCTTGGTGAAGAAGGCCGTCCTCACCGAGAAGGATATGAACGGATTCTTGGATGCGTTCGTCTCGCCGGAAGGCAAGCAGCTCCTCCTGAAGAACAGGGACACAGACTTCTCATATGCCGTGACCCAGGCCCGCTTCCGCGGCAACGCCTTCTACCGCCAGGGCGCCATCTCCATCGCCCTCCGTCTCATCCCCAAGGTCATCCGCACCCTGAACGAGCTCAACCTGCCGCCTATCCTCGAGAGCTTCACCCGGAAGCCGCAGGGATTCTTCCTGGTGGTGGGCCCCATCGGCCAGGGCAAGACGACCACGCTCGCCACGCTCGTGGAGATCATCAACCAGACCAGGACCGAGCACATCCTCACCATCGAGGACCCGATCGAATTCCAGTTCGATTCCAAGAAGTCCATCATCGACCAGCGCGAGGTGCGCATAGACACCCCGAGCTTCTCCGAGGCCCTCGTCTCCATGTTCCGCCAGGACATCAACGTCTGCATGGTGGGCGAGATGCGCGACATCGAGACCATCTCGACGGCCGTGACCGCTGCCGAGACCGGCCACTTGATCTTCGCTACCTTGCACACCAACAACGCCGCCCAGACCATCAACCGCATCATCGACACCTTCCCGGCAGACCAGCAGTCCCAGATCCGCGTGCAGCTCGCAGGCTCGCTCTCCGGCATCTTCTCCCAGCGCCTCATCCCGCGCATCGCCGGCGGCCTCATCCCGGCATACGAGCTCCTCATCAACAACAACGCCGTCCAGAACCTCATCCGCGAGAACCGCATCCATGAGATAGACACGGTCATCGAGACGTCCTCGCAGGAGGGCATGATCGACCTCAACCGCTCCTTGGCCGAGCTCGTCCGCGCGGGGGAGATCACCGTCGAGAATGCATACACCAACTCCATGAACTCGAAGGTCCTCGAGAGGATGATATAATATTTCCATGCTCTTCAATTACGAAGCCGTAGACTCGACAGGGGCCAAGAAAGTCGGCTCCATAGACGCAGTGAACGTCGATATCGCCATCGCGTCCCTCCAGCGCCGCGGCCTGGCCCTGACGTCCGTCAAGGAAGCCGGCGCTGCAGGCGGCCTTTTCTCCAAGAACATCGCTTTCTTCGACCGCGTCTCGACCAAAGACGTGGTCATCCTCTCGCGCCAGCTCTCGACCCTGTTCGAAGCGCAGATCTCGGCCCTGCGAGTATTCCGCTTGCTCGGCGCGGAGACGGAGAATCACTCGCTTTCCTCCAAGCTCGCCACGGTCGCCGACGACCTACAGGCCGGAAGCTCTATCTCCCAGGCCCTTTCCAAGCACCCGAAGGTCTTCTCGGACTTCTATGTGAACATGGTGAAGGCAGGCGAGGAATCCGGAAAGCTCAACGATACCTTCAAATACCTCGCGGACTATCTCGACCGCTCGTACGAGCTCACCTCCAAGGTGCGCGGCGCTCTCATCTACCCGGCCTTCGTCGTGACCACATTCGTGGTCGTGATGATCCTCATGTTCACCATGGTCATCCCGAAGATCAGCCCCATCCTCCTCGAGTCCGGCGCTACCATCCCCGTCTATACGCAGGTCATCATCGGCATGAGCGGATTCCTGGTCTCATACGGCTTCGTCCTCTTGGGCGCGTTCATGGTGGGAGTGTTCTTCCTCATCCGCTTCATCCGCACGCCCCGCGGCCGCATCGTCTTCGACAACTTCAAGCTCGAAGTGCCATACGTGAATACGCTCTTCAAGAAGCTCTATCTCTCGCGCTTCGCGGACAACATGAACACCATGCTGACATCCGGCATCCCCATGGTGCAGGCTCTTCAGCTCACCTCCGCCGTCATCGACAACAAGGTGTATCAGCAGCTTCTCGACGATGCTACGGAGGCGGTGAAAGGCGGCAAAACCCTGTCGGAATCCCTTGATGGCAACAGGAAGCAGATCCCGGGCATCATGATCCAGATGATGAAAGTCGGCGAAGAGGCAGGCGAAGTGGGCGAGATCCTCAAGACCATGGCTAACTTCTATAATAGGGAGGTGGCCGTAGCCGTGGATTCCTTGGTGTCCCTCATCGAGCCGGCCATGATCGTAGGCCTCGGCGCTGGCGTGGCCGTATTGCTCGCTGCCGTCCTCGTGCCGATCTACAGCATCGCTTCTTCGACGTCGTAGAGCCATTCCTGGCTGCTCTTACGCAGTTAAGCCGTTATCCACAGATATGCTATGGCGCAGGCCGGGAGGTGGTACAATTATGCCAATCCATTAAGCATGGTATTTAATAAATAGCTTTATAGATATTGTCATTATGAAAAAGTTCACTCGCGGTTTCACCCTTATCGAATTGCTCGTCGTGATCGCAATTATCGGCATCTTGGCTTCCATCGTGCTCGTCTCCCTTAACTCCGCCAGGAACAAGGGCCGCGATGCTCGCATAATTTCCGATGTCCAGCAGGCAAGGACTGCCATCGAATCCGGCTTCAACGGATCCGGCTATCCTGACATAAACGGCGGAAAGTCGAACTGTAACGGTGGCGCAGCTGCGAACCTTGCAAACTCGAACTACAGCCAGTGCGTCATCACGACCGGTCCTGACAACTCTGTCTTGAGCCAGCTACACACCGACGCCACGAGCCAGGGCGGAAACGTCCTCTACTCGGTCGCTGCGAACAACGCCGCATACTCGATCCGCGGACAGCTTGTCTCGAGCGCGAACTCGTACTTCTGCATCGACTCTACGGGCAAGACCAACCAGAACGACAACAACGCTGTCGTCGTCGGAACCTGCAACTAGCCTCCGGTCCTTTGTCCCAAAACCCCGCCATCCGGCGGGGTTTTGTTTTCCCAAGGGAAGATGATACATTAGTACCCATGTCTCAGAATACAGGAAAGAGAGTCTCTGTCGTCATCCCTGTATTCAATGAGCGCTCTACCATCAGGCAAGTCATAGAGAAGGTCTCTGCCGCCTCTCTCCCGTCCGGCTGGCAGAAGGAGATCGTCGTCGTGGACGATGGCTCGACCGACGGCACCAGGGACATCCTCAAGGCCGTTTCCGGCTGCACCGTCGTCCTCTGCGAGCAGAATGGCGGAAAAGGCGCGGCCCTCAAAGCGGGTTTCAAGGCTGCGACAGAGGACTATATCCTCATCCAGGACGCGGATCTCGAATATGATCCTGCTGACTATGGCGCCCTGCTCGCCCCCATCATCGCAGGCACGGCCCCGGTCGTCTTCGGCTCTCGCACTCTCGGCAAGAACAACGTGCCCTTCAGCCGCATCTACTTCTATGGCGGCCTCCTCATAACCAAGATCTTCAATTTCTTCTTCAGGACCAAGCTCACCGATGTGGCCACATGCTACAAGGTGTTCCCGCGCTCGTATGCGCCCGAGCTTCTCTATATGCCTTCCAACGACTTCGTCTTCGATGTCGTCGAGCTGTCTCATGGCCTGGTGCGGAAGGGTCTCGTAGCCGAAGTGCCCATCCGCTATGATTCGCGCACGAGCGGCGAAGGCAAGAAGATGAATTGGCGCCACGGCCTGCGCTGTTTCAGCCGGATCATTTCGCTCTTCGTCTCTGATGCCATGCCGTCCTCTAGCAGCTGGCTGTCGGCGTTCGCGGTCTTCGCATTCTTCTTCGCCATATTCTTCGCGGTATATTTCTCGGTGAGCACGCTCTCGAGCAGCGACGACCATTTCTTCCATTTCCGCTTCGCCCAGGAGATGTGGTCGAACGGCTTCTTCGGCTCGTTCCAGCATTTCAATGCCATCTATTTCTCCAAGATGGCCCAGGGCAACGGGTACTTCGTCTACTATAATTTCCTGTTCTATCTGGCGGTCTTGCCATTCACTTTCATAACGCCGCTCTATCTCGGCATCAAGCTGTATGCCGTCTGCATCGCGGCCCTGGCGTTCACATTCCTTTTCCTGAGCCTCCGCGCTTTCCAGATCAGGAATCCATTCATCTGGACGGTCCTCTTCATCGCTATCACCAACGTGTCTGCGGTCTGGCGCTTCTTCCTCTCGCGCCCGTACGCCTTGGCGCCGTCGCTCCTCCTGCTCCTTCTGGTCTTCTTGTATCGCAAGAACAAGTGGGGCGTCCTGGCGGTGACTGCCATATATGTGCTCTGGCACAGCGCGACATTCTTCATGCCCTTCGGCGTCGCGGTCGCATATTATCTCGCCGAGCGCTTCTATGGCGAGAAGGGAAGCGGGCGGCTGGCGCTCTATTCTTTCTATGGCACCGCCGGTGCGATCCTGTCGACATACCTCGTCTCGTCGGGCTTCCTGCTCTACATGAAGGAGATCATCTTCGGCACCTATGTCGACACTATCCTCGGCAAGAAAGTGGCGATCGGCGAAGGTGGCGAGCTCTATCCGGCCGATTTCTTCGATGTGATACAGGCCAACGCCCTCATCTTCGCGGCTTTCGTGACCTCGGTATGCATCGATGTCTCAAGCTATATCTCGTATAGGTTCAAGCAGTCAGGCTTCGGGGAATACTTCGCCGATGTGCCGGAGCGGAGGCGCCACCTGCAGGCCGCCATGCTCATCATGACGGCAGGATTCTTCCTGGGCACCGTGGCCATGAGCGCCCGCTTCGGCGACTACTTCACCTTCTTCGCCGCGGTCTACATCGCCCTGTCTCTCGATTATGTGCGCAGGCTGGTCGCCATATCCGGGAACAGCATGATCCGCCGCAGCATCTCCATCGGCCTCTGCATCGTCCTCGCCTATCTCCTCACGAGCAACATGATCTTCCTGCAGAGCAAGATCGGCCACGGCACGCACCCGGCGGAGATGTACCAGGTGGGCAACTGGCTCGCGCGCAACACCAAGCCCGGCGATGTCGTATACGATGCCAACTGGAGCTGGTTCCCGGAGCTGTATTACTACAGCCCTCAGGATGCCTACATGACCGGCCTCGAGCCGCGCTTCACGTACACATATGACCCGAAGACGTACTGGCTCTGGGCGCATATAGCAGGGGATGGCTACGTCTGCGATGCGCCGTCATGCCCGGAGAAGGACAAGGCTCTGAAGCTCGCCCTCGCGAGATCTTCTACTACGCTCGAATGGGCCAAGACGGAAGGGACGAAGATGGCAGAGGCTATCAAGGGCAGCTTGCGCTCGTCCTACATCGTGACGTCCAAGGATTATATCGTCTTCGATTACATCCTCGACCACAACAGCCGCTTCAAGAAGGAGCTCTATAATGAGCAGTTCGGCCTGTCTATCTATAGCGTGGCATCCTCCTCCCATGACTAATCCCCCTAACGTAGATTTCGAGTTCGGCCCCTTGGGCGAGGCGGACAATTATCGCCGCGCTCTCATCGGATCGTTCAGTCCCGCCCTTTCGGGCAATGTCCTCGAGATCGGGTCGGGCATCGGCCAGATGACCCGCGAGCTCAAGGCTATCCCGGCTGTGAAGAAGCTCCTTGCTGTCGAGCCTGATGGAGCCTTTGTTCCGTCTTTGAGGAAAGCTGTGCCCGGCGTGGAGGTCTTGCAGGGAACCGCGGCGGACGTCAAAGACCGCGACTGGGACGCCATCGTCAGCGTGAACGTCCTCGAGCACATAGAAGAAGACGCCAAAGAGCTCCGCATGTATCACGCTCTTCTCAAGGCGAAGAAAGGAGCGCTGCTCCTCTATGTCCCAGCGCGCCCCGAGCTCTACGCTCCCATCGACAAGCATTTCGGCCACTACCGCAGGTATGTGAAGGCAGACCTTGTCAGGATAACCACGGCTGCCGGCTTCAAGATCCGCTCGGCTCGGTACTATGACATCATCGGCTATGCAGCCTGGTGGCTCAATTTCTGCCTTCTGAAGCGCATGGCATTCGACCCCAAGGCTGTGCGTTTCTTCGATAGGTTCGTCTTCCCCTGGTCCCACGCTCTCGAGTCGCGCATCTCTGGAGGCCTCTTCGTGGGCAAGAACCTCTTGGTCATCGCCGAAGCCGTCTGATATAATCAATCGAAATGAAACGCGGCTTCACCCTCATCGAGCTCCTGGTGGTCATCGCCATCATCGCCATCATCGGCATCCTCGCGTCCATCGTGCTCGTGTCGACGAATGGCGCTCGCGCTAAGGCTACCAACGTCCGCATCCAGGCAGAAGTCGCCCAAGTCCGAAGCGCTCTTGAGCGCGGCTTCGCTAATAATTCCTATCTCGATATCGTAGGCTCTGCAGGGCACAACGACGACATGTCCACCACCGGCCCGAGCATGACGGATATCACCGTCCTTCTCTGCGCGATCGGCAAGCAGTCGGGCTATCCTACGAATGTGACAGGCGATATCTCCCTTACCTGCGACGGCATCCCGAGCCTCCACTCCGGAGTCCTCGTGTATTCGAATAGCACCGCATATGTCGTCCGCGACTACGGCATCTATGCCTCGACCACGCCGGGAGGCTATATCTGCACGGATTCCTTCGGCAACTCCAAGATGGCTGCCACCGGATCCATACCGACATTCGTTTCCATCTCTTCTCCTACGACGGCGCTCTGCCAATGATAGAATCTGGTATACTTAGCTCATGAGAATCCATCCAAAATCCGGCTTCACCCTCGTCGAGCTCCTGGTGGTCATCGCCATCATCGTCCTTCTCACGGGCATCATCGTGAGCACGCTCTCCGGATCGCGCGGCAAGGCCCGCGATGCCCAGCGCGTCTCGGACTTAGCCCAGCTCCAGCTGGCTCTGAGCCTATTCATAGACCGCTGCGGCGAGTACCCGACAGGCGCTACGCTCGCGACCTCCATGACGAGCTCCAGATGCCCTGCAGGGATCACGCTGGGCACCTTCATCGGCCAGATCCCGATCCCTCCTGCCGGAGCAGGGCAGGCAGCCTATGACTACACGTATTATCGTCCGACGGGCGGCTTGAGGATCAACTACATCCTCCACGCCAAGCTCGAGTCCACGAATGCGGCAGTCGCCAAGGGCATCAATGCAGGTTCGATCTACGACCCTTCGAGCTCCATCAACCCGGCGCCGTTCGGCTGGTCTCAGGCTGCTGATTCTCCTCCATATACGCTCTGCAGCAACGGCGGGACATCTGTGGACTACTGCGTCGGCCCGAACTAACATGCCCGAGCTCGCATCCCTCTCTGTCTTTGCCTTCGTCTTCGGGACCATCGTCGGCAGCTTTCTCAATGTCGTATCGCTCCGACTGAATACTGGGAAGGGGATAGGCGGCAGGTCCATGTGCATGTCCTGCGGCAAGACTCTGGCGTGGGCGGAGCTCATCCCGCTTTTCAGCTTCTTATTCCTCCGCGGGGCTTGCAGGAAGTGCAAGACAAAGATCTCGTGGCAGTATCCGTTGGTCGAATTCATGGCAGGGATCGTCTTCGCGCTCATTCTCATCAAATTCCCTCCGGTATCTATCCTCTCTGGCATTTCTACGCTCATATATCTTGTGACGGCGTGCCTCCTCATAGTCATCGCCGCGTATGACGCCAAGCACCAGATCATCCCGGATTCGTTCGTGTACGCTTTCGACGCTATCGCCCTTGCCAGCGTCTTCGTAGGCGGCGCATCGCTCATCCATGCCCCCCATATAGCCACGCTTCTTGCCGGGCCCATCCTGGCCATCCCGTTCGCCTTGCTCTGGGCCGTCTCTCGCGGCACATGGATGGGCTTCGGAGATGCTAAGCTCGCCTTGGGCATCGGCTGGCTCCTCGGCTTGCAGGGAGGCGTAAGCGCAGTCATCTTGGCTTTCTGGATCGGGGCAGCTCTCGGCCTCATCTGGATGGCGCTCACGTATGGGCGCTTCAAGCGCAAAGTCGCCATCCCATTCGTGCCGTATCTCGTCCTTGGCCGCTATTTCGTCCCTTTCACAGGCCTGCTGCTCATAGATTTGAATACGCTTGCCGCGCTCTTTCGGGTATACTGATAGGGATGACTCGCGGCTTTACAGTCCTTGAGCTCGTCGTCTCCATCGGCATCTTCGCTGCCATGACTGCTCTCGTGGTCGCCAAATACGGCAACTTCAACCAGAGCACGCTCCTTACCGACACTGCGTACGACATCGCCCTGGCTCTGCATACCGCCCAGAACTACGGGCTCAGCGTCAAAAGCGCTGGTGTGGGCGTGACGGCTACGCCGTTCGCGCTCCCGTATGGCATAAGCTTCAATACGGCGGGCGCATCATGCGGCTCGGGCACGGCTGACAACAAGCACATCATCCTCTTCGGCGATGCGTCGCCCGTAGGCGCGGCGGACGGGGTCTGCGGCGCAGGCGACCTGTCTCTCACCAATTACGCCATCACCCGCGGCGCATATCTCGCTCCCACGACAGGAGCCGCAGGCTCCGGGCTCTGCGTGGGGAGCGGCTCTTCCTGCTCGTTCTATTCCGTGAGCCAGCTGGACATCTCCTTTGCCCGCCCGAATCCTGAAGCCAGGATCTGCGCCAACGCTTCTCCAGTCTCTTGCTACAGCTATGCGGAAGTGACTCTTGTGGGGACGGACGGAAGCACGAGGACCATCGCTATCCGCCAGAATGGGCAGATAACCGTAAAGCCATGATGAAGACCCGCACCAACAAAAGATCCTCTAAAGGATTCACGCTCGTGGAGATCATCGTCGCTCTCATGATCTTCTCCATCGTGGCCATCGTCGCTCTCGCGGCCCTCATCAAGATCGTCGATGCCAACAAGAAAGCCCAGAGCACTCAGGATGCGGTGGTAGGCTTGAGCTTCGCCCTCGAAGCCATGTCCCGCGAGCTCCGCACGGCTACCTCCATCCACTGCGAAGCCGTTTCGACTGGCGCCGTCCCGAATCCTACGACATTCGTGGCCCAATCGTGCGCGCCCGCAGGCAAGAATCAGCTCATCGTCTTCCGGTCTGCGAATCTGGATACGGCTTCTACGCCGCCGTGCCGCATCGTGTATGCATATCTCTTCTCCGGATCCGGGCCGTACCAGCTCTCGAAGGCGGTCCAGCAGACGAGGGGGAATCACTGCGCGGATGCCTTCATCTCTTCTTCCTTCGCGCCTATCACTCCGGACAGCGTGGTCCTTACGGACTACCAGCTCGGCCTTTCTTCTGCGACATTCCCCATAACCTTCGTGGGCCTGTCGGGATATTCCGGCAGCCGCGAGCAGTCGAAGACATATTTCAATGTGCAATCGGCTGTGTCCCAGCGGAGCCTATAACATCAAGACCATGACGCGCCCTACTTCACATCTGCACAAAGGATTCACCATCGTCGAGACTCTCGTGGCCATCACCATCCTCATGATCGCTATCGCCGGCCCCCTATCTATCGCCTCGAAAGGCCTCACCGGCTCTTTGGCGTCCCGCGACCAGATGATCGGCTCATTCCTGGCCCAGGAGAGCACAGAGGTCGTGAAGAATATCCGCGACAACAACCTGGATGCCGGGTCTCCCTGGAACACCGGCTTCTCGAGCTGCGACAACGTGGCTTCGTCGCACCACTGCGATGCCAGCGCTATCGATCCTGTGACCATTGCCGCCACAGGGCTGGCCACATATCCGCTCCGCACGACCTCGGGCAATTATTACACCCATGACACTTCGGGAACCTTGAGCGTCTTCTCCCGCTACTTCTATGTGAGCCAGCCGGGCAGCAGCGCCGCATGCCTCTCCTCCGACATCGAGTGCACTCTCACCGCTGTCGTGGACTGGACGGAGGGCGGCGTGCCCTACGAGGTGCTCTTATCAACGGAGATCATAAACTCTTCCCGCTGACATGAAGGCTACAACCACACAAGGCTATACGCTCCTCTTCGCAGTCATAACCGCAGCCTTGGTCCTGGGCGTGGCGGTCTTCATACTGTCTATCTCCACCAAGCAATACGAGCTTTCGGCTTCTGCCCGCAACTCCGTCTATTCTTTCTATGCGGCGGACGCCGGCGTGGAGTGCGCGAGCGCTGCGTACTTCGGCCTGAATGGAGGCACCGTCTCGAGCTCGACCGGCGCTACCATCACCTGCGGCGTGAACGGCGTCGGAAGCCCCCAGACGGTCACGGTGGGGCCGTTCATCGCTGTGGGTTCCGGATACCCGGCCTTTTTCACGGGCACCGTATATGAGAGCCCGAGCACCCTCAACTTCAGCCTCGCCAATGGCACGTGCGCCGACATCACCATCTATGACGGATACGACTCTTCTGGCGTCCACTATATGGTCTTCGATTCCCGCGGCTACAACTACTGCGACTCTTCGTTCGGTCCGGACACTCTGCGCCCGAGCACCGTGGAGCGCGCCCTCCGTCTCTCCAAAAAGGGCTAGGAAAAGCTTAGAAATGGGCCAAATTATGCTATCCTGATGGCATGAAAACGAGCGCCCCAAAAGAGGCCGTAAAACGGCTGGAACAGCTCACAGCCGCGATCCATAAGCATCGCGAGCTGTATCACACCAAGGATGCGCCGGAGATCTCCGACGAGGCCTATGATTCCCTGATGCGGGAGCTTGAGGAGATAGAGAGCGAGTATCCGGAATTGAAGATGGACGGCAGCCCCACGGCCCGCGTGGGCGGGGCGCCTTTGAAGGGATTCACCAAAGTGCGGCACGAGGTGGCCCAGTGGTCTTTCGACGATGTCTTCGGCTTCGGCGAGCTCAAGAAGTGGGAGGAGCGGGTGCGGAACTTCATGCGCAAAGCCGGCATCGAGGGCGAGAAGCTCGAATACTGCTGCGAGCTCAAGATCGACGGCCTCAAGGTCATCCTCACCTATGAAAAAGGGAAGCTCATGCAGGCCGCCACGCGCGGAGATGGGGCCGTGGGAGAGGACGTCACCTCCAACGTCCGCACCATCAAGAGCGTGCCGCTCGCCCTGAAGAAGCCGGAGGACCTCATAGCCGTGGGCGAGGTCTGGATGAGCGCGAAGGATCTCGAGCGCGTGAACAAGGAGCGCGCAGCGAAGGACGAGCCTTTGTATGCCAATACCCGCAATCTCGCTGCGGGCTCGCTCCGTCAGCTCGACCCGAAGGTCACGGCCGCGCGCAATCTCAATATCTTCGCATACGACATAGACCGCATCGGCTCAAAACTTCCAGGTACGCAGGGAGGCGAACTTGAGGCTCTCGAGTCTCTCGGCTTCTCCGTGAATCCGCATAGGAAAGTCTGCGCCGATATCGCCGCAGTGCAGGAATACTACGAATCCTGGACCAAGAAGCGCCACGATCTCGACTATCAGCTGGACGGCATCGTCATCAAGATAGACTCGCGCAAGATCCAAGAAGCCCTCGGCTATACCGGCAAGTCCCCGCGCTGGGGCGTGGCATACAAGTTCCCGGCGGAGCAGGTCACGACCATCCTCGAGGACATCGTCTTCCAGGTCGGCCGCACGGGTGTCGTCACGCCGGTAGCCGTCATGAAGCCTGTGGCCGTCGCCGGCTCCACGGTCTCCCGCGCCACGCTCCACAATGAAGACGAGATCTTGCGATTGGACGTCCGCCTCGGCGACACGGTCATCCTCCAGAAGTCCGGAGATGTCATCCCGGACATCGTCTCGGTCGTGAAGGATCTGCGCCCCAAGGATTCCAAGCCCTTCAAATGGCCCACCCATGTGCCAGCCTGCGGAGGGGACGGGAAGATCGAGCGCGTGCCTGGCGAAGCCGCCTGGCGCTGCGTCTCCCGCGATTCCTTCGAGCAGGTCAAGCGCAAGTTCCACTACTTCACCTCCAAGAAGTGCTTCGACATAGACGGCCTCGGCCCGCAGACTCTCGACCAGCTCATCGAGGCAGGACTTATCGCAACCTTCGACGACATCTTCACCCTGAAGAAGGGCGACCTTCTCAACCTGGAGCGTTTCGCCGAGATCTCTGCAGACAATCTCATAAAGTCAGTCAACGCCAGCCGCAAAGTCACGCTTCCACGCTTGCTCGCCTCACTTTCCATCCCGCAGGTGGGCGAAGAGACTGCGTACGACATCGCCAAGCGCTTCAGGAGCATAGAAGCCATCCAGGATGCCTCCAAGGCAGACTTCGAATCTATATACGGCGTCGGCGAAAAGGTGGCGAGCTCGCTCGAGGAGTGGCTCAAGAGCAGAGAAAACCGTGCTCTGTTGAAGCGCCTCCTGAAGCAGATAGAGATAATAGACGATGCCGCAACGTCCGGCGGCTCCAAAAAATTCGAGGGCCTGTCATTCGTGTTCACTGGTTCTTTGCCGACTCTTGAGCGCGAAGCGGCCCAGCAGATGGTCCGCGAGAATGGGGGAGATGTCTCGAGCTCGGTCTCCAAGAAGACGAGCTACGTTGTCGCGGGAGAAGAAGCCGGCTCAAAGCTCGACAAGGCCCGCGATCTCGGGGTGAAGATCATCTCGGAAGAGGAATTTCTCAAAATGGCAGCCTAATGCTAGACTCACTTCCATGATCACCCTCAAGGACCTCGAGCATCTGGCCAATCTGGCCCGCATCGACCTCACCGAAGGCCAGAAGAAGTCCTTGGTGAAGGAATTCGACTCTATTCTCGGCTATGTGGACCAGCTCAAGAGGGTCGATGTCTCTCTCGACGCCGCTGGCCGCGTGGGCGCGGTCAAGAATGTCGCTCGGGCGGATGTTCCCGCGCCTGTTTCTGCCGAAGACCGCGAGCGCCTTTTGGATGAAGCTCCGGACAGGGAAGGCGACTTCATCGCTGTGAAGAAGATCATCGCGCAGGACTAGCCAGGGCTTATATATAGGATTTTATGAAAATAGACCTTGCTAATCTGACCATCCAGAAAGCCCATGACCATCTCGTGAAGGGCGACTTCACGTCGGTGGATCTCGCCAAGGCCTATATCGCGGAGATAGAAAAGAAGAATACAGAGGTTAACGCGTACCTCGAAGTCTTCTCGGACGCCCTCGACCAGGCCAAAGCCGCAGACAAGATATTGAAGTCGGGCAAGGGCACGCTCCTTACTGGCATCCCGTGCGCAGTGAAGGACAACATCCTCATCCAGGGCCGCATCGCCAGCGCATCCTCGAAGATGCTCGAGGACTATCACGCCGCGTACGACGCGACCGTCATCGCCAAGCTCAAGAAGGAAGGCGCGGTCTTCATCGGCCGCACCAACATGGACGAATTCGCCATGGGCGGCTCGACAGAGAACTCCGCATTCGGCCCTACCAAGAATCCGCATGACACCGCGCGCGTGGCCGGCGGCTCCTCGGGCGGCTCGGCCGCGGCGGTGGCTATGGACGGCGCGCTCTTCTCGCTCGGCACGGACACCGGCGGCTCTATCCGCCAGCCGGCGAGCTTCTGCGGCGTGGTCGGCCTCAAGCCCACCTACGGCGCAGTCTCGCGATACGGCGCCATCGCCATGGGATCCTCGCTCGACCAGATCGGCCCTATCGGGAAAACCGTGGCCGACTGCGAGATCGTCTTTAATGCCATCCGCGGGGAAGACGCTTCGCTCCACGGCGGCAGGGGAGATGGAACGGCTATCACAGATAAGACCTATTTGCCGAAACGGGTCGGCACGAAGAAGCCGGTCATCGGGGTACCCAAGCACTTCCTCGGCGGAGACGGCATCGATCCGGCCGTCATGAAAGCGTTCAATGTCTCGCTCGATGCATTCAAGGCCAAGGGGTATGACATAAAAGAAGTACAGCTGCCGAACATCTCCTACGCGCTCATGGTCTACTACATCGTCATGCCGGCGGAAGTCTCTTCGAATATGGCCCGCTTCGATGGCGTGAAATACGGCCTCCACGCCGAAGGCGGAGACGTCATCGGCGACCTGAAGAAGACCCGCCAGGCGGGCTTCGGCAGGGAAGTGACGCGCCGCATCCTCCTCGGCACGTACGTCCTCCCCTCCGGCTACTATGACGCCTACTAAAACCGCGCAAACCCTTTTCGCCAGATTAACACTAACGCGTTCTTCAAAGCCTTCGAGTCCGACGAGGTCGATCGCGCGTTTGACATGCTCCTTCACCTGGCCAGGCTCCATCTCCAGAGGCTTAAGCGCGATCGCGATGTTTTCGTAGACAGTCTCCCATGGGAACAGCGCGAAAGACTGAAACACCATCGCGACATCCTGATTGATGCCGTGCAGTGGTTCGCCGCGGCTCAGCGCCTGAAAGAACTTCTGCGGGTCATCCTCGGCGGCCATG
>CAYSOS010000004.1:9209-15946 GCA_964432735.1 uncultured Candidatus Saccharibacteria bacterium | reverse complement strand
GCAGAGTGGCTGAAAGCTTTAAGGCGCTGCCGGCCAAAAAACGGGCCGCGCCCGTTTTCCTTATTTCGCAGCTTCTGCCTTGGAGGCTTCGGCCGGAGCGGCAGCTGTCGGAGCCGGGACCGCTTCCTCTTCGTACTTCGCGTCCATGATGCGGCGCATCTGGCGGCGGATCTCCTTGGTGGCCTTCTCGCGCACGAAGTAGAGCTTGGCGCGGCGGACCTTGGAGCGGCGGATCATTTCGATAGAGTCGATCATCGGAGAGTAGAGCGGGAAGATGCGCTCGACGCCGACGCCGTCTACGACCTTGCGGACGGTGAACATAGCGCCGGCTTCCTTGCCGTGCTTCCTGGCGAGGACGAGCCCCTCGAAGGCCTGAAGGCGGAATTTGCCCTTGTCTTCCTCGATCTTCTGCCAGACGCGCACGTTGTCGCCTGGACGGATGTCCAGTTTCTTGCGGTGCTCTACGTTGGCCGGAGTGATGACCTTGGTTGCCATAGTGGAAGTACCTTATCACACGGCCGGCCAGGATTGCGTTTTTCGAAGTCTGCCAAGGTCATGACGCGTTTCATGCACCAGAAAAGCCCGGAGGATGGCGCTGTAATCACCGGAGGAAAGTCCATGTTGATGGACTTCCCACCACTGTCGAATGCGGGGTTCTTTTGAGGTCTTCATTCTGCCGCAAGCATACTACTTGTATGCCTTGAGTTCAATGCCGAGATCTTTTAGGGCCTTTTTGAAATCCTCCGGCAAAGGCGCCCGTATCTTCACCTTCTTGCCTTCCCTATTCTCGAATTCGATGGCAGTGGAATGAAGAGCGGTCCGCTCGAAGCCGAGGGCCTTAGGCCTGCCGGGCGCATAGAGCTCGTCGGAAACGACGGGATGATGCACGGCCTGGAAGTGCACGCGGATCTGGTGGGTGCGGCCGGTCTTGGGCTCGGCTTCGATGAGGGTGAATTTCTCAAGCTTCCCCTCTGACTGTGCCTGCCCTGTCCACAGGCGGGTCCAGTAGGTCTCGGCCTCGCGGATCTCGCCGCGGGCACCCGGCTGGGCGGACCAGCGGCGAAAATCGCTGGCCGAGCGGCCGATGGGCCTCGTGATAGTGCCGAACTCTTCCTTGAGCTCGCCCCAGACGAATGCGAGATATTTCTTGGCGACATCGCGGTCCTTGAATTGCTGTTTCAGGAACTGGTGCGCTTCCTGATTCTTGGCGATGACGATGGCGCCGGAGGTCTCGC
This sequence comes from uncultured Candidatus Saccharibacteria bacterium, assembly GCA_964432735.1. Classification (GTDB taxonomy): domain Bacteria; phylum Patescibacteriota; class Minisyncoccia; order Phycocordibacterales; family PALSA-1337; genus C7867-002. The sequence continues at coordinate 14,711 of CAYSOS010000004.1, read as the reverse complement.
GGTCGAGGCGGTGGACGATGCCCGGGCGCACGATGGTGTCTCCCTCCGGCGTGCGGATGGGCTCGCCCACCTCCTTGGCCTCCGGGTATTTCGCCACTACCCAGTCCGTGAGAAAGGGACCGGCGTTGCGACCATCCGCATGGACCATGAGGCCGGCGGGCTTGTTCACGACGACATAGTCGGCATCCTCGTAGAGGATGTCTATCTTGTATGGAAACTCGTTGCTCATGCCATGAATATACGCTACTCTAGTCGAAAGTACCATATTGTGCCGTGCGCGCCCTTAGCTCAGTTGGTAGAGCATTCGATTTACACTCGAAGTGTCGGGGGTTCGAGTCCCTCAGGGCGCACAGATTCGTGGGCAAACTGCCCGAACAAAAAAGCCGCCCAATTGGAGCGGCCTTTTTGTTTCCATCCCGTGCGGGACAGGACCGAACTACATCTGCGGAGCGGACGACATCGGGGCCGAAGAGGGCTTCTCGCACATCTTGCATGTCTTTTTGTGCGTGCAGATGACGAGGATCGTCGAGAGGCCGACCAGGATGTAGATGATCTTTGCGATCGAGCCGCCGACGAGATCCGCTACTCCCCAGTTGAAGAGACCGATCAAAAGCCAGTTCAATCCCCCGATGACAAGGAGGATGAAGGCGATGTTGTGTACTGCTTTCATGATTATTGCTTAATTTATAAAATAAATGACCGGGTAAAATTATACCACGCAAACACACCCCTTTGGAGAGAGTAATGCACACCCTGTGCATAGCCAAAATGAAGCTGTTTTGGTCCCCTTGGCAGGAATCGAACCTACATCAGCGGCTTAGAAGTCCGCAGCTCTGTCCATTGAGCTACAAGGGGAGGGTTACGGAAGCGACGGATCTCTCGGGGCGGTGTACCCCGTTCTCAAGGCAGCGCGCTCCGAAGATTTTGAGTCGAATGAGGTGAGGACCTTGTCGAGAGCGGCCTGGTTCAGAGGCAGAGCCGAGCTTCTGGGAGCATCTGCAGCAGGAGCTGACAGCCTGGTCCCCGTGCCAAGATACACGGAGACGCCGACGCCCACAAGCACGATGGCTATGACGACGGCAGCAGCGAGTATGATGACCCAGTCCAAGAAGGGGCTCCTCTGGACCTGGTGGGCGATGCGCTCCCTCGGTATGGGAAGGATGGGCTTGGCCTTTTTGGCCGGCTTCTGCTCTGCCTTCTGCGGAGTTGTGTCTGCGGGATTCATGTCGGGATTCATATTATTTGAGCGTTGAAGCGATGATATCGAAAGTGGCTTGCCAAGAGCGTGCCGAAGACGCCCTGTCCCCTGCTCCGATGCTGGTATCGAGAGTGAGATGGTCTATGGAAGCCTTGTACGGCAGGACTTCGAAGAGCTCGACGGCCTTCATGACCTCGGTCCAGCTGCCGCTTATGACGATATGCGCCGTGAGGCTGCCGATGCCTTTGCCATCGGTAGAGCCTTGAGCGATCGAAGCGATGGACACTGACGCTCCGGAAGACGCTCCGACGGACTCCATCGCCTGGATGAAGGCGACCGCATCGTCGGCAGGGACGAAGAAGCTGGCGAGGCGGGCGCGGGCGGGCGCCGTCGAGGACGCGAGCGCGAGGATATCCTTGCTCTGCTTCTCGCGCTGGCCTTCCTGCGCCACCGAGCTCCGAGCCACCACCGCATGGTCCGAGGACATGAGCGTGTCATGATAGAGGTACATGTATACTCCGGCAGCGAAGATGAGCGCTCCGAGAGAGATGACCAGCATGCCTATGTGACGCGGGTAAGGCTTCATTTGAGGTGTTCGGTGAGGCGGATAGTGAACGGCACGTTCACATTCTTTGCCAAGGTGGCGATGGGAAGCTCCGTAGAAGCGCCGGGCGTGAGAGCCTCGAGCCTGCTCTTGAAGGCGAGGAGGTCGTCTCGGGTGGGAGCGATGCCCTGCAGGACCACGTCTATGGTGCTCGAGCCGTCTCTGCTTATGTTGAATGAGGACACGAGGATGGGAGAATAGATGGAGACGATTGACCTCACCACGCCAGAGAATCGGGCTTCGTCCGTGCCGGCGCCGAGAGCGGCGAGGAGGTCGTTGCCGCGGCCGAGGTCCTTCTCTGCCCTGTCCAGGTTCGAAAGGTCGTTGTTCTTCTTGGCCGCAGTGGCCGCCTGGACGGCGATCTTGTCCGCGCCGCGGGCGCGGATGTCAGCGGGCAGAAGGGCGATGGCGCCCACAGCGACCGCGACCGCGAGGACGCAGACGGACACCACGGCCACTCGCGAATAGTATTCGCGGTGCATCAGTCGGCGGTCTTCAGCTGGGATAAGGCGGTGTCTCATGGTTTTGGTCAATCTCCGGCAGACGGATCCATGGCGAGACCCGCAGCTACCGCGTATTGCAAGGACTCATCGCGGGAGATAGGCGGCAGGTATCTGTCCACGTTGAATGCATTGTGCCAGACATCTGCGACATGGACCGCAAGGGGCCCTCCATTCTTGATATGGCTCGCAGCGGCCTCGAATGCAGGAGCGTTCTTGCCCACGAGGACCACTTCGCTCACTGGCTGGCCGGTGCCATGCGAAGTCCAGTAGGAATTGACCCTGTCTATCTCCTTAGTGAGAGCGTCTATGCCTGCCTCTATAGCCTGCGGGCTCTGATCCCCTCCTCCGACAGAGACAGTGGAGGCGAAGATGACCACGTTCCCAGAGGCGATGTAGATGCCCGTCTTCCGATCCATGACATGGATGATGAGCTTGATGTCATAGTTACCTTCTGTAGCGATGGCGCGGGCGATGGACTTGGGAACCACTTCGAAAGCGACAGGGATGAGATCAGCCGCCCTCAACAGCGAGATATAGTGCTCTATATATGTGCGCGGCACCACGGAGACGTTGGCCTTGAAGTTCCCGCTCGCGACGGACGAGGGAACGAGATCGAAATAGAAGAGGGCGTCAGGAGCAGAGAGCGGCACGTTCTCCTCCATCTTGAACTCTATGTTCTGCTCGATCACATCGAATTCGCCCGAAGGCACTTCGGTGCCGAAGAGATATGACTTCTCTTCCGGAATGGAGACCTTCACATATGAGAGGCCGTGCTTCTTCACGAATCCGGCGAGGCGGGCCGAGAATTCCTTCTCGTCCTTGATGTCTCCTCCATCGATGAGGCCTTGCGGCAGCTCCATGGTGCCGTAGACAGAGAGCTTTTTGTTCCTGCGGCTGCCGCTGTAGGCCATGCAGGTGATGGCATCGTCAGAGATGTCGAGCCCCGCATGCGGCATGAGGAGGAACTTCGGCGGGGGGAAGAGCTTGAAGAACGCGGAAGAGGCGAGCATGCGCTGATTATACCACAGGCTTTTTCTTGAGCAGCTCCCGGATGGCGGGGAGTATGGACAGGATGATGATGACGGCGATGATGGGCAGCAAGTACTTGTCCGGGTCTATGCCGAGCTTGGTCAATGTCGCTCCGAAGCCATATCCGAGGCCTGTCATGAGGCCGGTCCAGAGGAAGCCGCCCACGAGGTTGTAGGTGATGAAGGTCTTGTACTTCATGCTGCCGACGCCGGCCACGATAGGCGCGAAGGTGCGGATGACGGGCATGAATCTGGCCAGGATGATGATCTTCGTGCCGTATGCTTCATAGAAATGCTGGGCGCGGGCGATGTAGGCTCTGTTGAAGATGAGCGAGTCCTCCTTGGTGAAGAGGGCCGGGCCCACTTTCTTTCCGAATGCGTACCCCACGCTGTCCCCCGCCACCGCGGCGATGAAGGAGCCGAGGAACAAGAGGGCGATGCTCATGTAGCCCTGCGATGCGAGCAGGCCCGCCGTGAAGAGGAGCGAATCTCCCGGGAAGAAGAAGCCGAAGAAGAATCCCGTCTCAAGGAAGATGATGGCGATGATGCCGATCAGGCCGAAGGCAGAGATGATGGCCTGCGGATTTATAAGGGTGTGGATGAAAGACATCATTTTGCGAGAGTGCCTGGTCTGATAGAGCTATCCGGTTCAAGGATAGAGAAGTTTCCGGCATCGTCCGAGACGGCGAAGAGCATGCCATTCGACTCGAAGCCGCGGATGACGCGGGGCTCCAGGTTGGCCACGAACATGCAGGTGCGGCCGACGAGCGCCGCCGGATCCGGAAAATACGCGGAGATGCCCGAGACGATCTGCCGCGGAGCAGCTTCGCCGAAGTCCACGGAGAGCTTGAGGAGCTTGTCCGTATCCGGGATCTTCTCCGCGGAAAGGATCTTCCCTGCGCGGATCTCTACCTTCTTGAATTCATCGTACGTGATCATATCCGTACTTTACTTGCTGGCGCGGCGCTTGTCGAGGAAGCTCTGGAGGATGAGGGCTGCCGCGGAAGCATCCAGCTTGTCGTTCTTTCCCTGGAAGCGGGCTGCCGCGACGGATGTCATGAACTCCGGCTCGAGATGGACGGTGAGCTTCCTGCTTTCGAGCTGATCTTTGAACGCCAGGATCTCTGGCAGGATCTTGTTGGGCGTCATGTCGTACTGGCGGGACTCCCCCATGACGATCTCCTGGGCCTTATTGAAAAGGGCGATCTTCTCTATCTCTGCGAGCAGCGCTGCGGAGTTCTCGAGTACGGCAGACGGCAGGGCGAATTCCCCCGCTTCGTCCGAGACGGCTACGCCGACGCGCTTGGAACCGTAGTCGATGCCGATGACTTTCATGCGGATACGATACCACGAAGCGCCCGAATGCCCTAGATTTCGGGCCTCATTTCGACTATCATGGCGTGACTGGACCAGGGATGGGTGGCTGAGCGGTCTAAGGCAACGGTCTTGAAAACCGTCGCCCTCGCAAGGGGGCCGTGAGTTCGAATCTCACCCCATCCGCCGCTAGAGTTGCATAGTGCCAAAATATACGTAGGATAACCCGAAGACAACCTCAACGACAAAAAGGAGTTATATATGGACCATGAGTTACTGTTCCAAAACCCTGTCTTTAATGACGGACTCAACGTCACTGTGCGAAATGGAGACAAGTGGATGAAAGCGAACATCGGTGACACCCTCATCCTCAAGGAGACGGGAAAACCTGAGGAGATCAAACGGGCAAAGCTTATTGGAAAAGGCTTGTTTCCAGCCATCCTGGTTCCACAAGATCTATTATCCAGTGAGCACGATCCGGCATGCAGAAATGTCTTCGGCTTAGTGGAAGAGATGAAACGGATATATGAAGGCTTTCAAGACAGCAATCTAGTCACTGTTCTTCTCTTCAAAGTCTGACCCCAAGCGCCCTCCGGGCGCTTTTTATTATCCATATCCGGTTTTTTTCGCAGGTGCTATAATTTCGGGAATGGCCACTGAACCTCTCATATTCTGGGACGCTCCCGCCCACCTCTACACCGAAAAATCTTCGGACTGGTACTGGGGTGTCGGCCTCATCACGCTCGCGCTCGCGGCAGTCGCCCTCATCTTCGGTTAGGTCCACCCCGGCCACTTCCTCGTTGTGGCCCCCGCCCCCGTCGTCCCCCCCCCCCCCCACCCCCCCCCCACCCCCCC
>CAYSOS010000004.1:3341-9199 GCA_964432735.1 uncultured Candidatus Saccharibacteria bacterium | reverse complement strand
AATGAGATAAACGATCGCGGCATCATGACGGACAGCACCCTCTACCCCTTCCTTTCCCTCGAATCATTCTGGATCCCCCACGATGAATTCCCGGCCAAGATCATCCTGAAATCCCACAAGATGTTCATGCCGTACATCGTCATGTATATCGACGAAGTCGACCCTGAAGAAGTGCGGCAGGTGCTTCTCAAATACATCGCCGAGACCGAGCATCACGAGCACCTTCTGAAAAAGATTTTGGAAAGGCTGGGATTTTAGAGAAATAAAAAAGAGTCTCCGAAGAGACTCTTTGAATTTTAAACGGCCGTTAACTCCTGCACTATGCGTATTTGCGGCCCGACGAGCTGCTCATATGCCTTACATGAGACATAAAGATCTCGATGCTTGCCCTGCCCCACAATTTTCCCCTTATCCATGACAATTATTTCGTCAGCGGACAGGATGGTTGAGAAGCGATGCGCAATCATAAGGGTAGTCTTGCCTTTCGAGATTTCCTTAATTGATCTGACGATACCATCCTCGTTAAGGGCATCCAAAGCGGATGTCGCTTCATCAAAGATAAATATGTCGGGGCTTTTAAGGATACAGCGGGCAATGGCTACCCGCTGACGTTCACCCCCTGAGAGCTTGACGCCTCGTTCGCCGATGCGAGTATCCAGACCATTCTCAAGGCGATGTGCAAACTTGTCGATGCATGCCATTTCGCAGGCTTGCCAGATTTCCTTATCAGTCCTCGTTATGCCTTCAGGCAGGAGGAATAGCAAGTTCTCACGAAGCGACCGATCGAGAAGCGGGACCTCCTGATCGACTACACCAATACGCGATCTCATAAGCTCAAGATCGAGATGCATAAGCGGATTACCATCGATTTTCACTACTCCCAAGGTTGGATCATAAGATCTCACTAAGAGGTGTTTGATCGTTGACTTGCCAAACCCAGATTGTCCGACAAGAGCGTACAGGCTTCCCGGCTCAAGAGTGAAGCTCACTTCGCTTACCGCGAAGTCTCGTTCCGGCTTAGGTGTTTTATTTCCTTCGCCATCGTCACTCATAAGTGGCTTGGTCGGATACCGGAATGAAATATCCCGAAATTCGATTTCGCCAATGAAGCGGGGTACCCGTAGGGGGTTTTCTGCATTCTTCACATCCGAGGAAAGACCGAGAAACTCTACAAACCGCTTAATACGGGAAGCGTTCTCAAGCCAAGACCTCTGAAGGTAACTCATGGTGCCGACACGACCAATGCTATTGTCTGACAGTTTCCAGAGCACGAGAGCCGCACCATATGTAATGTCGCCCTGATAGGCGCGTACGCCCGCAAGAAACATGACAACCACGCGCATATTCCGAGGAAACATGGCCATGGTCCAGAGTTCCCGATTAAACGGGATCCAGATGCTTTTCCAGCCATCTGAGACCTCGCGAAGCAACCGGCCCTGCTCGGCAACAGTAAATTCTTCCTTGCTGTTAAGCTTGATGAGCTCGACGTTTTGGACAATTTCCCGCGCCATTTTGTTCGTCTTATCTTCCGCCTTATCTTGGTTTTGTATTGGTCCTGCATACTTTTTCGTCACCCTCTTTGAAAGAAAGTACGTGAAGACAACGCAGGCCAACACGAATGAACCCAGAAGCGGATCAATAAACGGACAAGCAAGAGCGCAGAATCCCGCCTCGAAGATGAACGGCACTATTTCATAGATGCTGATTCTCCAGAGATTGATGACCGCCCCTTCCCCCTCGCCCACGATGCGCTGTTTAACGCCCGAGTGCTCGGAGTGATGCTGGCCGATTGAAAGGCTAAGCATCTGTTTCGAGGTCGTTGATCTCATTGATCTTTTGACATCGAAATCAAGGTGATTCAACTCGTACTGATCCTTGAAGTGGGATGCATCGAGCTGGACAGCAAGGATGAATACCAAGACGCCAACGGTTATCGCAAGGTTAACCAGTCCCTTCTTATAAACAAGGACCTTGAGCGCCTTACCCGCGACAAACGGATAGGCCACAGACAAAGCCTGCACGACAGCCATGCAAGCAATGGAAACATAAATATGCTTTTTGAAAGGTTTATAGACCTCCAAAACAGCCTTGAGTTCTGCGTTCACGATATAGCTTCTCCTTTTCTATGTTGGATTGTTAAGGTTTGAGTTAAATGTAAAAGGCCAAAGTCATGCCTCACATGAGGCATTTCACTAGCAATATTATATCATAAAATAGGTCTCTGTCAAATCAAGTGCCCCCGAGAGGAATCGAACCTCTATTACAGGATCCGCAATCCTGCGTCCTATCCGTTGAACGACGAGGGCATTCGTGTCACAAGCATATCTCAGCGGTACCGGACATACAAGGATGCAGACATTTCGCAGGTCGCGAAGGCGACCGAGAATAGCACGGTCCAGCAGGACCGATGCGTGTCTATGAATTCTTGTATGTCCGGTACCTGACTTAGCCGAGCTTCGCGAGAGCCGCCGCTGCACGGGACTTGAGACGGCTCGAAGCATTCGGCTTCATGTAGTTGGTTTTGACGGCCTTGTCGAGAGCCTGGTAGAGACCAGGGAGGAGCTTTGCTGCGCCGGCCTTGTCCTTGGCGGCAACAAGCTTGCGGAAAGCCTTGAGCTCCTTTTCGGCTGCGGCCTTGCGGCGCAGATTGAAGACGCGCTTCTTTTTGGATGCGCGGAGAGCCTTTTTGGCTGAAGAAGTGATCGGCATAGATGTAGCAAAGAAATTATCACATCATGCCCCAAAAGTAAAGAAATGCTATGATTCCGGCATGATCGCGCAGATAAAAGGCACTATTTCCGAGCTCGGGGGCAGTTATGCCGTCATCGACGTCGGCGGACTCGGATATAAGGTATTCGTGACGGCAGACGCCTTGCATACGCTCAAAGTCGGCGCGGAAGCCAGGCTCTGGACCTACCTGGCCGTCCGCGAAGATGCGCTCGATCTCTACGGCTTCCCTTCCCGGAAGGACAAGGACTTCTTCGAGCTTCTGGTCGGAAGCGTCTCGGGCATCGGACCAAAATCCGCGCTCAATATATTGTCGCTGGTCTCGAGTGACACCCTGGCCGGAGCCATCCGCACCGGCTCCACGGCGCACTTGGTCAAAGTCTCAGGCATCGGCAGGAAGACCGCCGAGAAGATCGTGCTCGAGCTCAAGGACAAGCTCGGCGGCGTCTCATTCGACGAGAGTGGCCAGATGGCTGCTGATATGTCGAGCGACCTTGACGCCATCGAGGCTCTCAAGGCTCTCGGATATGACGCGGACGAGTCTCGCGAGGCCCTGAAGAAGATCGGCGCCGATATTTCTGATACGAGCGCTAAAGTTAAGGCTGCGCTCAAAATCCTCGGCAGATAACATCCGGACGAACTTACTTCCATGCTTCAAACCATTCTCGATACCACACGCCGCCTCATTCCCCGCCGGATTTTCACTGCGCTCCAGCGGCCATACCACTGGTCGCTGTCCCTTCTTGCGGCACTCTGGTATGGCTTCCCTTCGCGGCATATAAAAGTCATCGCCGTGACCGGCACCAAGGGCAAAAGCTCCACAACCGAGATCATCAACGCCATCCTGGAGCGCGCCGGATACAAGACCGCCCTCTCGAACACCATCCGATTCAAGGTGGGAGACGTCTCGACCAGGAACCTCTACAAGATGAGCATGCCCGGCCGCTTCTTCATGCAGAAGCTTATCCGTGAAGCCGTGCGGGCCGGCTCTAGCCACATGGTCATCGAGATGACCTCGCAGGGCGCCCTACTCTACCGCCACCGCTTCATCGCCCTCGATACGCTCGTCTTCACCAACCTCTCTCCGGAGCACATCGAAGCCCATGGCTCATATGAAAATTACGTGAAGGCCAAACTCTCCATCGCCACAAATATGGCACGCTCGGGCAAGAAAACGGCCATCATCGCCAATACGGACGAGAAAGAGGCCGACAAATTCCTGGCCTGCGCGGCGGACAGGAAGATCCGCTACTCCCTCAAGGACGCCGAGCCGTACGAGATCCTGGCGAAGGGACTGAAGTTCACCTGGCGCGGCAGGGCCATGCGATCTCCCCTTTCGGGCCTCTTCAATCTCTACAATATTCTCGCTGCCGCCAGCTGTGCAGAAAATGAGAATGTATCGGCAGATATCATCGCCGATGCCCTGTCGGGCTTCTCGGACATTCCGGGGCGCGTCGAGAAAGTAGAAGCCAGGCAGGATTTCGCCGTCGTCGTCGACTACGCCCACACGCCAGATTCCCTGGAGAAACTCTACAAGGTCTTCCGCCCGGATCCATCCGCGAAGCGGATATCCCGCCTCATCGCCGTCCTCGGCGGCACCGGCGGCGGCCGCGACACCTGGAAGCGCGGCGAAATGGGCCGCCTGGCAGACCTCTACTGCGATGAAGTCATTCTCACGGACGAAGATCCGTACGATGAGGACCCGAATAAGATCGTGGCGGACGTGGCCGCCGGCGTAGCGTCGAAAAAATCGGCCATCATCATGGATCGCCGCGAGGCCATCCGCGAAGCCGTGTCGCACGCCAAGTCTGGAGACGCGGTGCTCATCACCGGCAAAGGCACGGACCCCTATATCATGGGCCCGCGCGGAACCAAGATTCCCTGGAGCGACAGCGCTATCGCCCGGGAAGAGCTGGAAAAGCTCCGCTAGAGCGGCTGGATCCGCAGGGAAAAGAGATCATTCAGGCGCTCGAGCGTTTTCGGCCCGGCGATTCCCTTTTCTCCGGAGATGCCGTACTTATCCTGAAACTCCTGAAGAGATGCCCTCGTGCATCCGCCGAAGCCGCCCGTCCGCGGGCAGTCATTCATGGTCTTTCCCGCAGGCGGATAGTCGCCGTCCGCGATAAGAGCGGTCTGAAGGGCGAAGACGTCGCGGTCATCATCATTCTTGCCTGTAAGCGGCGTGTCCCAGTGGTGCGGCAGCATGAGGGTGTCCGTCTCTGCGGCGGCCGGCTTCACGCCCGGATCAAGAAAATCTCCCACCCCCTTGTACGTCTCATAGGCAAGCTCGTCTATGAAGGCCTTCTGGGTTGCCGGATTCACCAGCTGGGGCTCGTATATATAGGAGTATTCGACGAGCATGCTCGGAGCATTCACAGAATTGAATGGCCCGATTGCGATAAGGTCCTGGTCCTCGATGATGCCGCCCTTTTCCTGCGGCATGTCGGACACCGGATTGTATTTCTTGAGCCTGTCGAAAACGGCCTGGGCCAGGACCTTGGTGGAAGAGCTGTTGTCATACTGCTTCTCGGGGACGTAGATGGCGAAGCCGCTGTATTTGCCTTCTTCCGAAGCGGTCCGCGGATAGTCGTTGAAATGGACGTGAATGACGATGTCTATATTATTCTCGTCTGCCCACTTGTCTATGCCGAAGAGGCGTATGGCGGGACCGTCGGGCACCTTGTTGTGGTATACCACCGGCGTGGTTTCGGTGAACTGGCCGACCTGGATCATGCTCTCCGTCTCGGCTTTATATGCCTTCCTCCAGGCGATGATGTCCTGGAATTGGGAATTGAAATATGAGGCGAACGTCGGGGTCCAGGCGTCCGTCGTGCGCGTAGTGAAGACCATGAAGCGGCTGTCGGAGCGCAGGAGGCCGGCAAGGCTGTCCGCAAGCTCCACGGTAAGATCGCGCTCGCGTACCGTGCCGTATTCGGAGCGGTATTCGGCGCCGCCGTAGTCCGGCTCGTGGCCGGCCACGACCAGAATGCGCACCCGGGGCTGTGCAGGATTGGATGCTGCGTCGTATGCGGCCTGGATCCCCGAGACGGTCTTCGGGTTATGGGCGAGAATGACGGCCGCCACCTTCCCTGCCATGTCCCCGAAGGCCGACATGACGGCATAAGTCTGTA
>CAYSOS010000004.1:0-3331 GCA_964432735.1 uncultured Candidatus Saccharibacteria bacterium | reverse complement strand
AAATTCAGGAGTAAGTCTTTGAAATTGAACCCCCGCGGATTTTGGCCTTTACTGTGCACATGCCCGAACTCCCCGAAGTGCAGACCACTGTCGACGGCATCAACCGCCGCGCGAAGGGCCTCGTTATCACAGACGTCTGGACCGACTACGGGAGCTCCTTCCACGCAGGAAAGGATTCCATCAAGGATCCGGCCTTTTTCGCCCATTTTAAGAAGGAAGTCGCGGGAGCGAAGATCGTACGGGTGGACAGGCGGGCCAAGAATATCCTCATCCGCATCCAGAAAGGCTCCGAGGGCTCCACCATCCTCATCCATATGAAGATGACGGGCCACATCATGTACGGCTCGTACGTTTTCGACAAGACAAAAGCCAAGGATCCCTGGACTCCCGCGCCCGGAGAGCGTCCTTCCCTCTCGGATCCCTTCAACCGCTTCATCCACCTCGTCCTGACGCTCTCCAGCGGCAAGCAGGTGGCACTCTCGGACATGCGCAAGTTCGCCAAGGTCACTCTCATCGCGGACAAGGATATCGAGAAGACCATACACCTGGAGCACATCGGCCCCGATCCTTTGGAAAAGACGTTCACGTTCAACATATTCGCGGAGCGCATGGATCTCCGCCCTTCCGGCAAAGTGAAGCAGGTCCTCATGGACCAGAGCGTCATCGCCGGCGTAGGCAACATCTATAGCGACGAGGCGCTCTGGCGGGCGGGACTCAATCCGGAGGAGCGCGTGGGGAATATCCCCGAGCCGCTCATGAAGAAGCTGTATGCCGCGACCATCCAGGTCCTGAAGAGAGGCATCGACTTCGGCGGAGACTCCATGTCCGATTACCGGAATATAGACGGCGAGCCCGGCAAGTTCCAGGAGCATCACCATGCGTACCGAAAAACCGGCAAGAAGTGCGAGAAGCCGGGCTGCGGCGGCACCATCGTGCGCACGATAGTCGGCGGCAGGAGCGCTCACTTCTGCGACAGGCATCAGAAGCTGCTGGGCCCGAAAGCGCCGCGCCCAAGATCAACGGTCAAGTCAGCCAGGAAGGCTTAAAGCTTTTTTCGTTTTTTCATCCGCCCCTCTCTCTTCTCCTCTTCTCTTTCTTTTCCTCAATAGATTTTATGTACAGATGGAAGAAAGCGTGACCGAATTATATGAAGCCCTGTAAGGCTATTCGGGCAAACCAGGCCACACTATCAGAACACAACCTGTCAATGAAATTTTCTAAGAAAAAGAAAGGCGGACTCGGATCAGCGATCAAGATCAGCGACCCCGATCGAACCATCGGAACAACGCGATGCCAGCCGCCACTGAAACATTGAGAGATTCTTTTGCGCCGCGCATAGGGATTTCGGCGATGATATCGGCGGCCTTCACGAGATCCACAGAGACGCCTTCCACCTCGCTCCCGAGAATGACGAGCGTTTTCGATCCGCGCGGTTGAATGCCCTTATAGTCGACTGACTTGGCATTCTGCTCGAGGGCAATGATCTCGAATTCCTCCTTTTTAAGCCTCTTGAGAAGAGCCGCTCCGTCCGCCGCGCGTTGCCAGGGAATCATATCCTCCGCCCCGAGAGCCACCTTGGCGAAATCTGCGCGCTTCCGGCCGAAGCGGTCCGTAGGGACAGGCGTGGTATCGAGGCAATATATGCGGGAAACGCCCAAGGTTTCGGCCGTCCTGAAAATGGACCCGACGTTGTGAACACTTCGAATGTTATCGAGGAGGAGGCATATTTCCCTATTTCTTGCTATCATGGCCCCATGCTATCACTATTCCCCTCGCTCCTCACCTATGAGCGCCTCGGCCCGTTTATCATCCGCGGCGTCCTCGGCATCACGCTGGCATATTTCGGATATCTCAAGATCATGAATCGGGGCCGAAGCTCCGGCTCCAACAGCGTCCGGTATGGCATCGTCGAGGTCTTCCTCTCCGCATTCCTCATCATCGGCCTCTATACCCAGCTGACCGCCCTCATCAACGCGCTCATCCTCGTCTCCAACATCGTCTTCACGCCCAAGCAGAAGGCCCTCTTCTCGGACGGCATCAACTACTATGTCCTTCTCCTTGTGATGGCCATCTCACTTCTCTTCACCGGCGCCGGCGCGTTCGCATTCGACCTTCCCCTCTAGCATGCTCCAGACGCCGCACAACGCATCCGAATCATCGAGGCTCATACACGAGCTCCGCGAAGAGATATCCAGGGACCAGAATGACCTGCGCGTAGAGGAGCCGAAATTGCGGAGGATAGAAATGGAGATCGCGAAGGAAAAAGCAGAGCTTGCAAAGAAAGAGACTGAAGCGAACCACTCCCGCGAGCATATCGAGAAGATCAAGAGGGACCTCATGCATTCGGAGCAGGAGTTCAGACAGATGCAGGTAGAGATACAGAAGATGGGGTTCGGAGAAAAACGGAGCCAGTAAAATTGCGGAAACCCCGTTTTGTGATACGCTGTCAAGCGACTGAAGGCGCCCATACTCGCTGCGCTCGTTGGGGCGCTTCGCTCGGAACCAAAGCCCGAGCGAGCTCGGTCTCTGTCCCTCGCTCGCGCCCATAGCTCAGCTGGTAGAGCACCTCCCTTTTAAGGAGTGGGTCGTTGGTTCGACTCCAACTGGGCGCACAGTTTATTTGATCGACAGCAGGAATTTCTCCGTCGCAAGCTCGAGATCGTGGATGCCGCGGTGCCCCTCGTGATAGAGGACGATGAGATCCCTCGCTAGGTCCTTGTTCGATACGGACTTGGCCTTCCAGAACATCATGCCGATGAGAGCCTCCGGCTCTGCCCCGTTTTCGATGGCCTGGCGATAGAGCATCCAGGACTTCACAGGATCCTTCTTCCCCACCGCGTCCGCCAAGGCAAAGATATTGGACTCCGGCTTTTTTGCCGCGCCAGCTTTCGGCTCGCATTCGACGATCTTTTCCGCATTTTTTTCGACTGCGCGCTTCAGTTCCGCGTTCAGTTTTCCTTCCAAGACTATGAAAATGTTCTCGGACTCGCCCATGGCTTCGGTGAGATCCGGGAGGCCATCCTTGGCTTCGGCGTTTTCCGTGACGCGGTCCAGGAAGACGATGTACTTGCTCGAGAAGAGCCCCTGCCCGCCGAGGTGGCCCTCGATGACGGACGGATTCCAAGAATCCCCGTCCAGCTTCTCGAAGGCGGCGTCCGGCCGCTTGGCGCGCAGGGATTCGATGAGCGAGCGCGCCTTAGCGCCCGCCTGCTGGATGTCCGTTCCGTGGAAGACGTAGAGCATGGGATAAGTATACTATTTCAGCTCGCCCCAATTTTTTCCTATCGCCGCCTCCGCCTCAAGCACGATTCCCTTCGTATCCTTCGGGTCC
>CAYSOS010000003.1:0-16570 GCA_964432735.1 uncultured Candidatus Saccharibacteria bacterium | reverse complement strand
CCTCGAGGTCTTGGTAGGCGGTATCAAGGGCCGGATCGCGGACGAGGCCCTTCTCTTCCCTCCTAGAGATCTGGCTCTGGACTTCGGCGACCTTCTTCTGGAAGTGGCGCAGTATCTTCGCGGTGTGTATCGGGTGGATGAATATGGAGATATTGAAGACCTTGTCGAGGTTGATGATGGGCGCGAACCAGCTCTCGTCCAGGAAGCGCGGATACGAGATGACGAAGAGGGTGCGACCGACTTTCTCGCCAAGGTTGAGGTCCTTAGGCGAGACTTTGAGAGCAGATGGAGCGATGACGTCCTTCAGCTCCAGGACGCCAGCCTGATAGATCTCCTCCGGCAGGATGGAGACGATAGGCGAAGCTTCTTTTTTCTTGAAAATATCGAATAGGCTCATGTTATTTGTATCGGCTTCTCCGTCTCGCCCGGGTTGAAGAGCTTGTAGAACAATTCTACCACTTCTTCGGTGCCGAGCTCGGCAGCACGGATGCCGCAGCGCACCAGGCCCTGCTCCACGACGGCCACGCGCTGTTCCAGCTGGCTCCTGTATTCCTGGAACTGCTGGTCCGCGGTCGCGGCAGTCTCTTCAGAGCTCTTTTTTTTGCCCGGCAGGACCTTGGAAATGGGATTCTTGTCCCCCGTTATGATGGGCGGGTCATATGGCACCACCACGAAGAAGCTCTTGGACATGATATTGGTGGATTCCACGAATGTCCTGATGAACTCTATGTATTCGCGGACCTGGATCTTCATGAGCTCGGTCGGCTGTTCCTTATATCTGTCTTCCAGGAGCGCTATATACGGCCGGATATCGAGCTTCTTGGACTGGACGAAGATCTGGATGGAGAAGTCCAGGGAGTTGAGGAAGTTCTGGAACTGAAGGAGGATGGCGCTCTGCTCATCCGAGGACTTGAGGGCGAAGTTGAGAGATGTGGCGAGCACGATGGCGCGCATGCCGCCGTTCTTCAATAGGACAATGCCATCCCGGATCTCCTGGACAGGTACGAAGTTCTGGGTTGTCTGGGTTGCTTGGGCCATTTACTTCTGGTTCTTATTGGAATAGATGCTCTCCTTTATATCCAAGCTCCATGAGAGGTCCTTCAATTTGCTGTCTGATATCTTGGGGACCATGACTTTGGCGATATCGCCTGCATTCTGCGGAGCCTGGGCACCTTGTCTTGGCTTGTCCTCCTTCTTCCAGATGAAGAGCTTGCCGTTCACCCAATATTTGAAGGCTGATTCCACCATGTCTATGAACGGCCTGTTGTTGAACTTGTAGAATGCCAGGGCCAGGACGAAGGCCATGATGACGATGATGGGGATGAGGGCGATGAGGAAATTCCCGATGATCGTATATATAAGGAATGAAAGCCCTCCCCCGCCCGCAAGATATATGAACTGCTTCAGGGTCAGCTGCCCGAATATCTTGTCTTCGACCTCGATGAATTGAGGGACTTGGAAGCGCATCGGATATAGTATAGCGCATTTAGTTCATTGCTTCCCGGTACGGGTCGTTGGTCGGGAGGTTCTTCGGGGGCTGAGGCGCCTGCGATGGCTGTGGCGCTGCTGCGGGACGCATATCTACCTTTTGTTCGGGTGCTGCCGCCGAATTTTTGAGGAGCTGGTCTACGAGAGGCTCCTTGAGCGGGTTTTCGTTGGAAGGATCGAGGAGATTGATGCTTTTTCTGGGTTCAGTCTTGCGGATGGTGGGCATGGGGTTCTCTATATGAGCCACCATGTCTGCTCGACTGTCTGGTACCTCGCTTTTTCCATAGAGGCTAGATACGCTTGCGGTCTTTTCGGTGTAGTTCGGCACGATTTTGAAACCGCCGGCGCGTTCGAGTTGGGAGTGGTCCTCGACAGAATTTGAGTCTCCGGATCTCATTGAGACGCGTATAGATTCAAAAATATCCTTGTTCACTTCTTTTGTGATTTCTTCTGCCAATCCTCGATTGATTTCGAGAAATTTCATGATATCTGAGGTAAAGTTCTTTGATTGAGCGTTTCCCCTCAGCACAGCCCTCACCTGTGCATCCAGTTCATCTATTTGGTCGATATGGAGGCTAAATTTCTGGCCTATCTTTTCACAGATCTCGAAAAGCTCTGCAGAATCTGCGAATTTCTTAATATCTTCAGGAATAGAAGAGTTCATGTGTTTATTTGTTACCAGGTACCGTCTTTAATCTGTTTCTTTAGCCAGCCTTCTACGGGCACACGTCCAGTTCCTGTAGCGGCGGCGTGAGCTACTGCAGCCATCACGCCAGCTTCGATGCCGTCTAATATTGTCCTGTCATTCGTATTGTCGCGGATAGTTTTCAAATGGCTCTGGTTAAAGAGCTGTGCCAATGAACGATCCGAAAGCACCTTCACATCGAAACCAAGAAGATCATTGCCATCATATGCCTTTATCATGTCTTTAATCATACTTGTGTCAGCGGGAATAGATGTGACAGCATTACTGAACGTCTTCTTGCGCGCATCGGCAATTTCAGCCCTCTCGTTCTCTGTAAAGTCATCAGATTTCTTGATTGCATCGAAGTCTGATTTCTTAAGATACCTAAGAATATTCGAATCCGTAAGCTTTTTAGAGCCAAGTCCAAGCTTCTCCTTTTCACTCATGCGCCCGATTGCGTCCTTCAACGTTTTGCCTGCGGGTAGTATAGTTCCTGCTCGTGTAGCCTTAAGTGCGGCACCAAAGTTTCTTTCTCGCTCAATCTCCTGGTTCTTCTTCTTGATTTCTTTCTTCTCCTTATTTAGCTCTTCAGCTGAATATGTATACCCCATCTTATTCTTAGCGAGGGCACCCACAGTCGCACCCCGGACAGCTTTGCCTATGAGGTTATTGCCGACAATGGGCATATTGGTATTTGCGAGTTTTTTGTCTATCCAACCTGCCGGTCTACCGATATATCGAGAGCCAGCCCAGCCGCCGACCCACTTGGCGATCCTGCCATTGCTGATCTTGTCCGGATTTATGAAGCTCGTGGCCACGCTTCCCATCTTGGCCGCGACGACGAGCGGCATATTGAGAAGGAAGCAGACAAGGAATGCGTTGACTCCCAGTATGAGGAGATTGCCATACCAATATGGGCCTGTCGTGATCCCTGCGTTGTTGAAGCCGCCGAAGAGGCCTTTCGGATTGGCGCTCAGGACGCTCATGGCAAAATACATGAGGAGAAGATATACAGGCATGAATGTGAGCATGGCGGTATAGTATTTGCTCCATTCTTTCGAGTACTCCTGCACTTGCGGGATCACATGCGCCGCGACCCATATCGGAGAGAATGCCAGGAGCACGAGGAGCAGCACGAAACGGAGGATGAATGCCAATGCGGCCATGATGAAGCTCAATGCAGCTGCAAGCTCGATGATGGCTCCGATGATACCGCTCAGGAATATTATGAATATGGGAGTGGGAGCGCTCGATCCGGTGCCTCCAGCTGTTGCTGCTCCGGAAACTCCTCCCTTATAGAGAGTCTGTATCTTCAATGCGCCCATGAAGATGTTCGATATCCCCCCATCCTTGATCCATGTGGGCCCGCTCCCTGATCCATCGAAGAGGCTTGCGGTCGCTGCGCTATCGTTCAAGGTATTCGCTGGAGCGATGGCGTTGTATAGCTGGACAGATACGATATTCGAAGCGTCTATGCCGAGACCAGCGAGGAAGAAGCTGAAATTTATCAGGATCCCTACGATGATGATGTCTTTGATCAATCCGCCGAAGCTTTTCCCTTTCAGCCCGAGTATGAGCTGAAGCGCTGCCCATAAGAGCATGAAGATGATGAATATGCCGCTTATATCGCGTATCGCTCTCCATGTCGTATAGATCGCCGGTGTGCTATCTACATATTCTTTTATGTGCAGGGTCAGGTTCATGGAGAAGTTCAGAAGCCAGCCAGCGATGGAAAGCAGGAAGCCCATGGCTGTCAGGAGCCAGTTCATGAGCGTCGCGACGACCTGTCCGATGAGACCGAAGAGATCAAAACCCATGAAAGTGCCAGAATCAGGAGCGGGCGAGCTCGCTGCCGCCCCTACCTGTCCGTCTGCGGCGTGCGCCGCTACGGCAAAAACTCCAACGACCGCTATCGTGATAAGGAGTATGCTGCCGAGTTGTATAAGCCGTTTCTTCATGGGTGGTTAGATGGATTCGCAGGTAGCCTCGTATGCGGCTGCATCAGCATTGAATATCGCAGTTTGGCCTTGCACTAGGGAGAAGTCGCTATCTGCTGACGCTTTGCTTACAGAAGGACTATTATTCTGCGCAGCTGTCTGCTTGGCTGCCATGCTGGTCAAAAGAGGCTCGACTTCTGTAGCCAATGCGTTGTTGATGGCCGCGATCGAGTTCGAGATCAAGACGGTCGAAGTCGCTGCTCCTGCGCCAAGAGCTGCAGACGGAAGCTTTGCGCTGAAGCATCCTTCCGCAAAGAGGTAGCTCGCCTTGCTTGCTGTGAGAAGATTGACCGCATTGGCGTATGTGCCGGCGATCTGGCCTGCCAAGGCATCGTTCTGGACCTGCGATACGTATGAATTCGCGCTGTTGTATATCCCTCCGCTTACGCCTGAGCCGCTCGAGCTCAGGGCATGAAGGCCCTTCGAAAGCATCTGCGTCGTAAGCTGAGTGACCAGAGCGTTCACCACTGAATTTATGTCGTTAGCCATCTCAGTCTCCACGATGCCGGTGTCTGCGTGAGCGTTGAGCGTGTGAGCGATGACCGATCCCGGAGTCTCTGTATGGCAGATCTCATACCCGCCGCCAGTTTTGAAGCGTATGATGCCGTCGCCTGTGGCGATCGATCCGTCTTCATCCAGCTGGCTTTCCTGATCATCCGTCAAGGTTATCGCCTGGCAGCTCTGCCACGAGAGGAAGCCTTGGCCTTCCAGCAGTGCTTTGGAGAGGCCAGCCTTCCTTGCCCCGATGGCTGCCATCAAATTACTGTTCGCAGTGAGGTAAGCTCCGTACGGATTGTTTTGGGGCTCCGTCACCATGCCCATGAATGCAGGCCATCCTCCTTGGGAGAAATCTCCCTGCACGAACCCTTCCACCGAAACAGAAGGATTCTTTGCATTATTTATGATCGTTCCTAATGTGCATGAATATCGCCTCTGTCCAGTGCTGAAATTGGATTGTCCGAATGCGAGCGCAAGGCGGATGTCGACGCTCCAAGGAGAACAGAGGTTCTTCAGGGGGCCGCTGTCTGCGAGGAAAAATCCGGTGACCTGGTCCGCTGCATCGAGGAAGAACGCCTGCGGGTTGCTCAAGAACGCAGGAGAGCCGTTGAATCCCGAGTTGATCCAGTTGATGGTCGAAACGGTCATCTGGTGGAGGAGCTCTTTTGCAGCGCAGGATGCGAGGCGATCCAAGGTGAATTCCTTTTGTTGGCGAGCGCTCTCTGCGACCTGCACGGGTCCTACGACGTTTGCCGGAACGGCTACGACCGATGCCGCGCTGCCGCCCAATATGCCGCCGAGCGCTCCTGAGATCGCAGAAGTGAGATATCCGCCGATGGCGCAGGCCGCTCCCGTTGCCTGCGCATGGGCGGGAGCCGGAGCGGCAAAGCTGAATCCGGAGACCGCGACGAGGAAGGTGGTGAGCAGTATGTACGCTTTATTTCTCATGGATGTTTGAGATCGCAGCATGGATCATGGCGAAGCTCTCTGCATTCATTCTCACTGCGGCAAATCCGTTCAGCGCATCCGTATCCATGTGCCTGAAAGCCTGGGCGCTGAAAAGCCCTTCGCTCATGGCATTTAAAAGATCGAGATGGAACTGGATGTAGGCCTGCGGCACGGGAGTCTTAAGAAGAAGCGAGATCATATTCTTGTATTGCACGATGATCGGGTCTATCTCTGCGAGCTTTGTCATGTCAGCCGTCTCGAATGCCTGGGCTGCGATCTCTGCTTCGTCCTGATGCGCATCATATGCAGCTGAAACAGCCTGTATCGCATTCTTGTATGCGCTTGCTGTGGGGTTGCCTTGCGAAGCCGGGGGATCCTTTGCTGTGTATGTCTTGGGGGCCTGAAGCGTCGCTGTGTTGTCCGATACGATCTGGCCCATGACATTGTCCACGGTCGCCTGGTCTCCTGTCAGTCCGGCTTGATGCAGCTCGCCGTATTTTGTGAGGAAATTCCTGCTGAGAAGATCCGTTGCTGTGAGCGGAGCCTGCTTCTCGACGCTCGCAGGCTTGGCGGAAGACGTCTTGTATGCGCTCGTAGAGGCGGTATCGAGGAATTCCTTCTTCCAATCCGCGTTCGTCGAGATGGTCCCCGTGGCCTGCACGGCTGCCGCGGTGTTCCCCGCGGAAATCCCTGCTGTTTCGGGGCCATTTTCTCCGTACACATAGAAAGCAGTGCCGCCCGTGACGAGCGCGCATATGACGAAAATGAAGAAAGTTTGCTTGCGCGGGTAGGCGGCCATAAGACTCGAGGAATTATAGCAAATTCAAGGCCCTTTCAGGGGCTAGGTTATTCACAGACATGCTATAATCTCAGCCATGAAAGCATCTCGAATGGCCGGATTCGCATTTCTCCTGTTTTTTTCTATTTCTGCTCTGAAAGCACAGGCTCAGACGGACCCGTTCATCCTTCTTAGGAATCTCTCTCTCGGTTCGTACGGCGAAGATGTCCGCCAGCTTCAGATATTCCTTAACAAAGATCCTGGTACTCGTATCCAAGACGCTGGTCCAGGCTCTCCCGGGCAGGAAACCCAGTATTTTGGCCTCCTGACACGGGATGCAGTCATCCGTTTCCAAGAAAAGAATGCTGATAAGATCCTCTATCTGAACGGGCTTTCGGCAGGAACGGGGGTGGTAGGCCCGTCGACGCGCGCGGTCCTCTCTTCTGCTTCCCCGGATTCCTCCAAGGCTGACGCTCCCAAGGCCCCCCCCATCATATCTGTCGCATCGCCTGTCCCGACGGCTTCTGTAGCGAAGCCCAACCAGAAAAATCTCGATAAGTTCATCGGCGCTATAAACAAGCTCGGAGCAAGACAGAACATCCCTCCGGCAGTACTAACGAACATCAAGGATCAGGTCACAAAAGATGCTGCTACGACGACTGACCTCCGTGCGACCTTCTTGAAGCTCATGCAGAGCAAGTCGAAGCCTTCCAGCATGGATGATTCCTTTCTTGGAAAAGCCCTCGCGACTATAGAAAATGCCTTTGATAGGATCTTCAGGCCGGAAAAAGCTCTTGCGGCGGCAGGTACCCCTTTCGGAGGCGAGCTCCTCTACCCCTTCTTCTGCACCTGCAGTTATACGTGGCTCATTTTCATGGAGCCGCTTCCCCCTTCATACGCGTATCTCCTTACGTATACGCCATTTTCGGAAGCATATCTTTCGTACAATATCCCGTACACGCAGGAACTCCTGGGAACATATCAGGCAGGCGCCGGAGAATGCCTCATCTACTACGGCTACGGTTGCATCACTATCCCCTCTGAAGGGATGATCACCCCTCTCGTTGGTTCGTCTGCCTCATAAGCGAAAGCCAGTCATCGAGCGTCATATTCTCTGCGCGGATCTTCTCATCGAGATGAGATTTTTTCCACGCGTGGTCGATGGTTTCTTTGTCGAGGATCGCAGCGACGTTATTTTTCGCGAATTTCCTTTTATGCGCAAAACCTGCTTTGACAAGGTCGAAAAAACCCCTTATTTCTAGGCCTATTTTAGTAAATCTCTCGCTTGATATTTTTTCGATGGAAAGTATGGCCGAGTCCACTTTCGGCGGCGGCACGAAGGCTCCGCGAGGGACAGTATCGACCAGCTTTGGCGTGCCGAAGGCTTTCACCGAGATAGAGAGGATGCTTTCTTTTTTGTCTGCCGCCACGATGCGCTGCGCCACTTCTTTTTGTACGAGAAGCACCATGCGGCTCGGTCGAGGCTCATGCTCGAGGGAAGATTCGAGGATGGCGCCGGTGATGTAGTACGGGATGTTGGCGACAAGCGCGTATCCCCCGTCCGCAAGGCCGAGCGACACGCGGTCTGCTTCCAAAATGTCGGCGTACTGGAGCACCAGCTTGCCGGTGAGGATCTCTTGCGAGAATTTTTCCTGCAAAACGGCGAGCGCGCGCTGATCTTTTTCTACCGCGATGACGCGCGCGCCTGCGCCGAGGAGCGCTGTGGTGAGGATGCCAGTGCCCGGACCGATCTCGAGGACGGTTTCTCCCGGAGAGAGATGCGCGGCTTCCACTATTTTCGCCAGAACAGACGGAGAATTCAGGAAATGCTGGCCAAGGGATTTTTTTGCGAAGAGTTCCATATTGTGAGGATGTTAAAAGTCTATGAATATCGCTTTTGCGCCCGTCAGTTTTTCGGGAACCTGCTCCTCGATGAGGCTCTTCTCGATGTCCTCGAGGAATTCCGACTGTATGTTCACCCGCTGGGTGCCATAGATGGTGCGGATGAGGGAATAGCTCAAGTGTACCTTCTTCCGGGCGCGGGTGAGGGCCACGTAGAAGAGCCTGCGCTCCTCTTCCTCCTCGCTTGCGCTCATTTCCGCTTCGTCGAGGTGCTTGAGCGGGAACAGATCCTGCTCGAGGCCGGCGATGAAGACCTGGTCGAACTCGAGGCCCTTGGAGGCGTGGACCGTCATGAGGCGCACAGCTTCCTTGTCTTCCTTGAGCTCATCCTGATCCGAAGCCAGGGCTGCATTCTCCAAAAAGGCCTCTATTCCTTCGCCTTTTGGCATGTCGTCATACTGGGCGGCCACGGATACCAGTTCCCGGACGTTCAAAAGGCGCTCTTCATCCTCGCTGTCGCCTTCCATGAAGGCTTTGGCCATGCCGGTTTCCTCTATGACGAATTTTACGACCTCTGAAGGCTTCTTTTCTCGGATCTCGGCCTGAATATCCCGCAGGATCTTCCAGAAATTGCTTATTTTTGCCTGCATGGCGGCTGGAAGCTCCTTTTCTCCGCCGGAAACCAGCTTGGCGATGGTCACTTTGCCGATGCCGCGGGGCGGAACATTGATGACCCGGGCGATGTCCGACCAGCTGGGCGATTCCGCGCCCATGTTGAGGGCCGCGCGAACGTAGCAGAGGACGTCCTTCACCTCTTTCCTCTCGAAGAACTTCACGCCGAGGAGCTGATACGGGATATTTTTCTTGATAAAGGCCTCTTCCAGGGCGCGGGACTGGAAATTCGTGCGGTAGAGGACAGCGATCTCCCGCGGCGCGGCACCTTTCTCGATGAGATCTTTGGAAAGGTCCGCGATGGCGCGGGCCTCCTCGTTCTCGTTGTATGAAGCCAGGAGAGCGATCTTTTCGCCAGGCCCATTCTGCGTAAACAGGGTCTTTTTCTTGCGGAATCGGTTCTTTTCGATGACGGCGTTCGCTGCCGCGAGGATATTCTTTGTGGAACGGTAGTTCTCTTCCAGAGTTATGACCAGCGCCTCCGGATAATCTTCCTCGAAATGAAGGATATTCTCGATGGTCGCGCCGCGCCAGCTGTAGATATTCTGGTCCGCGTCGCCCACCACGCACAGATTACGGCTCCCTAGAGCCAGATGATTGGCTATCTGGTACTGGACGCGGTTGGTGTCCTGATACTCGTCGATATGGATGTATTTCCAGATCTGGTTGTATCTCGCGCGGATCTCTGGCTTGCCGAGAAGCTCCGCGGTCTTCAGAAGGAGGTCATCGAAGTCCAAGGCATTGTCTTTGGCCAGGATTGCATCGTATTTTTCCCAGACGCTCGCTGTCAGTTCCTCCATGTGGTCGCGGGCAGTATCATGATACTGCACGAAATTCTTGCCGGCGCCCTTGGCGCGGGAGATCAGATTCAAAAAAAGCCCCGACTCATATGTTTTTGGGTCAATTCCCACGCTCACGGACGCCTCTTTCACGGCTCGGCGCGAATCAGCGCGGTCATAGATGGTGAAATGCCGGGTCAAGCCGAGCGCACGAGCATTTTCGCGGATGATATGGACGCCGAGGGCATGAAACGTGCTCACGAAGGGCCGCTCGGTCATGGAAACGGGCAGATTCAGGGTTTTGTCAGCAGCCAAAAGCTCCCCGACGCGGTCCCGCATCTCCTTCGCCGCCTTGTTGGTGAAGGTTATGGCCAGAATCGAGTGCGGAGCCACCCCTTTTTTGATGAGATGGAGGATCCGGTGGGTGATGACCCTGGTCTTTCCGGAGCCGGCGCCGGCTACGATGAGAACCGGGCCGTCCGTAGCCTCCACTGCCCGCTTTTGCGCTTCATTGAGTCCTGTCATTTGATAGATACTAGCATATTGTGGCCTGTTAATAACGTTCGTTGACAAAGAATCCCTGGCTGATACCCTATACGGGTACATCCATCCATAGACAGGAAGTCATGGCTCAACAGAGCCATTATTTCGTAAGGATAGGATTTCAGAACTGAAGAAAGACAGACACGGCTGACACTCGGAACGGGCGCATCCATTATGCAAGCAAATACGCCCCACACAACGGCATATCCTCCCTCTTCCAAGCGACCTATGCAGGCCGTTTTTGTGACGTGCATCCTTATCCTGGCGGCCCTCGTCACCCTCTCCAAGACCGTCCATGCCGGTCTTTTTTCGTCTCTGTGGTCTATCGTCGGAAATCAGCAGGCTTCTGCGCAGATCACTGCCCCTTCAGCCAGCCAGTTCCTCACTTCGCAGAAATATCCGCTTCCCACATACTCCGCTAATACCAATCCTCTCGCTCTGGCCAAAGTTTCCAGCACTACGGCTCCCATAGCCGACGACAATACCCTCTCCCCGGAAATGGCTTCCGAGAGCGAAGCCGCCAATTCGGAGCCGCACAACACCCAGATCAGCGTCTATACCGTTCGGGAAGGAGACACCATCTCGAGCGTAGCTAAGATGTTCAATGTGTCCGTGAACACTATCCTCTGGGCCAACGATCTCACCAGCAAGTCATATCTCCGTGAAGGCCAGACCCTCGCCATCCTTCCGGTGACAGGCATCACGTATACCATAAAGAAAGGAGATACCATCCAGGGCATCGCCAAGAGATACAGCGCGGACGTGGGAGATATACTGAACTACAATGACATCACGCTCGCTTCCCCTCTCGCTATCGGAGACCAGCTGCTTCTTCCGGATGCGGAAATCGCCACTCCCGTGCTTATATCGACCGCTAAGAGCACGCCTGCCAAGGTGAAGGTCGGAAGCGAGCCGATGCTGGATGACGTCAGCAATTGGCCGTCATATTCCGGATACTATTCCTGCCCTATCCCGGGCGCCCGCCTTTCCCAGGGCTTGCATGGCCATAACGCTGTAGATCTTGCTATCGCTCGCGGTACGCCTATCCGCGCTGCAGCCGCCGGAACCGTCATCATCGCCCGTGCTAACGGCGCCTGGAACGGCGGATACGGGAATTTCATCGTCATCTTGCACGGCAATAGCACCCAGACCCTCTACGCCCATATGTCCAAGAGCGCAGTCTCTGCCGGCGAAACCGTTTCGAAGAACGAGATCATCGGGTATGTCGGCATGACCGGCCTCACCACAGGCCCTCACGTCCACTTTGAAGTCCGCGGCGCCCAGAACCCGTTCTCGGATATCTCCTTGTGCCAGTAGCCCAGCCTCTCCATTCTTATTCCATTTTCCGCCTGAATTGCAGGGCTTCTAGGATATGCCGTGCACCAATGGCGGATGGAGCCGCTGAAGCACCTACTGCTGCTTCTAGGTCTGCGATAGTACGAGCCACTTTGATGATCCGATGAAGCGACCGGCCTGACGATCCCATCTTTTCTCCCATATCCGCGAGCAAGGTCCGTGCAGGCTCTTCCATTTCTATGCATTTCTCGATGTCTGCCGCGCTCATCTCGCTTGTGAGGCGTTTCGAGATCGAATATTTCCTGAATCTCTGCTGCTGGATCTCTCGGGCGGCCACTACTCGCCTGCGGATATCAGCCGACGATTCAGCAGTGTTGTCGGCCGAGGCGAATTTTTGATGATCCACCTTGTTCACGCTCATCCATATGTCTAGGCGATCCATGATAGGCCCGGAGATCTTGCGCTTGTACGCAAGGAGCATGCTGGTCGTGCAGGTGCAGCTTTGGTCTGCCGGTTTTCCGCACGGGCAGGGGTTCATCGAAGCGATCAGTATGCATTGTGCGGGGAATGTGGCGCTCCCGCGCATTCTCGATATGGTGATCGAACCCGATTCTAGCGGTTCTCGCAGCGCTTCGAGGACGCTCCTGTCGAATTCGGGCAATTCGTCCATGAAGAGGATGCCTCTGTGAGCCAGCGTGATCTCCCCCGGCCGTGGGATGTTGCTGCCCCCGCCGATCACAGCCGCATGCGACGCTGTGTGGTGCGGCGCGCGAAATGGCGCCTGCCTCATGAGCCCGCCCTCCAGGGCGCGCGCCGCCGAATGGATGCTCGTCACTTCGACAGCCTCTTCCCTCGTAAGCGGCGGCAAGATAGAGGGAAAGCTCTGTGCCAGCATGGTCTTCCCCGTTCCGGGCGGTCCATGCATGAGCACGTTGTGCCCGCCGGCTGCGGCGATCTCAAGGCCGCGCTTGATGGTCTCATTGCCGCGGATCCAGCGCATATCAGGATATCCGGAGCCTTTGGCCGCATCATCGCCCATATCTGTCCTCATGGGAGCGATCGGAGCGAGCGCCCTCTCCTTTTTGAGGAAAGAAACTAGTTCAGTAAGCGAAGAAATGCCATATACAGCGATCCCGTCAGCCAAGGAGGCCTCTTCCTTGTTTTCACGCGGTACGAAGGCATATGAAAAGCCTCGCTTTTTCATCTCGCACAGCAAGGGAAGCACGCCAGAAACCCTTCTCACAGCTCCTTCAAGCGATAGCTCGCCCAGAAATACCATCTTCTGTTCGTCGAACGCCACTTCGTCGCTCGCTGACAAGTAAGCGATGGCCATGGGCAGATCGAAAGCCGGTCCCTCCTTGCGAAGATCGGCCGGGGCGAGGGATATGACGACTTTCTGATTCTTTTGCTTGGGCGACACATATCCAGAATTCTTAATGGCCGCGCATATCCGGTCTTTCGCTTCCTCCACTGCCCTGTCGCCGAGGCCGACGATAGAGATTGCGTGCAGGCCATGCGAGATATCGACTTCCACGGTGACGACCTCGGCCGAAAGGCCTGAAAGATGGGCGCTGTAACACTTTGCGATGCTCATGCGCGCATCTTACAGGTACGGAGATAAAATCCGTATCAAAAAAAGTTCAAATCCGTATGAAGAAAAGGCGCTTCTCGCGCCATTTTCTCGTAAGTCCTTATTCTTTGAGGGATGTCCGGGCCGACGGGTTGGCTTCCAAGCGCTCGCGTTCGATAGGTTTGCCGCTTTTTTCAGAGATCCCATAGGTTCCGGCATCGATGCGGCTGAGAGCAGCCTTCACTTCCTCGAGCTCCTTCTCGAGATTGGCGACGACAGCGTTATTGTCCTGGATCTCCTCGAATTTGTCTGCGAGCTCGTTCTCGTCTGCAGGATCCGTCTCGATGCCGCCAGAAGTCGTGTCGAAACCGCCGGGAGCATTGGAGTCGCGCTTGCTTATGCCCCCGAGCTCTTCTTCCAGCTCAGCTTTCTGGGCTGCTAATTTCTTCTTGAAATATTCCAGGTCTTGCTTGTTCATACGGCCATTCTATCTCACGAATGCCTGGTTTTCAAGGCGCCTGACGATCTCGGCCAAAGCGATCTCATTATCGGACATGATGAGCATGGAATTGTCTAGGAATGAATAGAGAAAGACCGTGGCTTCATTTCCGGGGGCGACGAATGCGCGAACGTCCTTATTTTTGACGATCTCGTCGATGAACCGGCCTTGAAGCGGAGTCGAGGTGCCTGCATTCACATAGGCATTCAGGTCGCGAGGCATAGCCGGTTCCCATCCGAGCATGCCAGAGAAGGCGTTCTGGAATGTGTCCGTAGTGGCAGCTATGAAGATATCCTTCGCGCCGCTTGCGTCTGCATACACGCCGAGCATCCATTTCGGCTGAAGGGTGCGGAGGATGCTATCGGGGACAGCTATATTCATAGCGCTGGCAATGGCTGAAGGCGCGATCTGTTTAGACCCTGCGCTGCCAGTCTGGGCGAGCACGATCTCTTTGATCGTATTCGGATTCTGCGGCTTGTCTATCTCCGCCTGGATGCGTGCGAGGAGCGCCTCCCGGGTCTGGCCGTCTGCAGAGATGCTCACTTGGGAATCAGAAGGTATGAGGCTCTTCGTCGAAAGCGCCGATACGGGCGCGGGCGTCGCGGGTTTGAGCGGTATAGCTGAGATGGGGCTCTTGGTATAGAGATAATATCCGCCGGCCAAGCCTCCTCCGATGATGACAAAGCTCAAGATAGCTAAAAAGAGATTGCGTACGAGGTGCGAAGGCCGGCGCGGAGCGATCGGTCCAGGCGTGATGACCGCTCCCCTGAAGCCTTGGTCTACCGGGCTTGGCGCTGGCCTCGGAGCGAATGCCTCTTCGCGCGTCTGCGGCTCCGGCCGCGCCTGTATGACCGGCTCTCGGACGGTTATAGGCGCCGGCTTCTTGGGCGGTATCGGTCGGGCCTCTCTCTCGGGCTGTTTTTCGGCAACTGATTCCTTGTTGCCGAGGCGCTCTTCACCGGTTTTTCGCTTGTTTTCAGCGATCGCGATAGAAGCTGAAGAGGTTTTGTGATGCGAAAGGACTTCCGCCACATCCCCTTCATATGTCCTCAAAGGCTTGATGTTCGAATTCGGCGCTACGAGAGGCCCGGATCTTCCTGAAGGGGCTGCTGGCGCATTCTGCATATTCGGCAAGATGGCCGAAATATCGCGCTGAAGATTGCCAGCCGGCCGAGCTTCTTTTCCCGCGGCCTGTTCGCTGTCAGCGCGGATCGTTTTCACCGGCTGGCTGGTCGGCATGCGCTTCTCCAACGAAGCGTTGGCTGATGCCGATGCTGACGGATTCATGAGCGGCTGATTCGACGATGGTGCGCCGAAAGCGAACGGCCATTTCTGGCTCGTCTCGACTGGCTCTCGATATGATGCGGTGGCCTGCTGGGGAGCTGGAGCGACCGGTGCTGCGGGAGCAGGCTTTGGCTCGGAAGCCGCGATAGGCACTGGTGCGACAGGCAGATCTGCTGGAGGCTGTGCGGCTGGCCTTGAGCCGATGGCGTTCGAGCGGTCTATTTTTGTCGCAGGCTGCGGAGCGGGCTCGTCCGAGACTGCAGAGATATTGAAATCCGAGGAGAAATCGAAGACGCGCGGATTGTTGGGGTCCTCAGGAGCGCCCTCCGGCTCTGAAGAAGCATCTGGAGAAGCAGGCGGGACGTTGTTTTGAGGCTCGGTATCTTCGCCTGCGTCGTCTGGTTTTGATGCGCCAGGCTGAAGAACGATATCGTCTTCATTCATTCAGATAGTATAGCAGAAAAGTATCAGCGCTAGCGCTTCCCTGCGCGAAGGAGATACTTGCTGGAGTTCTCATCCAGATCCATGAAGTGATCCGTGGCCTCGATGAGCTTGGCTGACGTGGATTTTCCGAACGATGCGACTTCAACCTGGCATCCTTCGTTGAGCTGGAGGTATTCGACGAGAGGCACGAAGTCCCCGTCCCCTGTTACCAGAATGATGGCATCCAGTTTCGGAGCCATTTTAACGGCGTCTATGGCCATGCCGACGTCCCAGTCTGCCTTTTTGGCGCCGGAGCTGAATATCTGGAGGTCTTTGACCTTGGTTTCGATGCCCATCTTGGTGAGAGCGTCGAAGAAAGCCGTCTCTTCGCCGGATTCGGTCGAGATGACGTACGCGACAGCGCGGACGAGCTTGCGGTTATCGAGGGCGTCTTTCACTATCTGGCCAAAATTGACCTTGGAGTGATAGAGATTCTTGCCGCTGTGATAGAGGTTCTGGGCGTCGATGAATATTCCGACGCGCTGTTCTTTATGTTTGATGACTGCCATGAAAAGGGCGCTTGCGCGCGGTTAGGCCGTTAAATATTACTTCTTGAGATCGAGCTTCTTGAGAATGGTCGAGTAGCGGCGAGGAAAATTCTTCCTGAGGTAGGTCAAATGGTTCTGGCGGTTAGCTACCATGCCAAGAAGGCCGCGGCGGGAGTGGTTATCCTGCTTGTGCTTCTTGAGGTGGTCGGTCAATTCGTCGATGCGCTTCGTGAGAAGGGCGATCTGAACTTCCGGAGAGCCGGTATCCTTGTCGTGTATGTTAGTGCCCTTGATAATTCGGGTCTTTTGTCGTGCTGTAAGCATGATGAAGTATCATATCATAAATAGTATAGCGGCACAAGTATCTTTCTGCAGAAGCGCTCTGGAGTGGTACAATGAGCTTATATGTCGCGCGATCTCAAGGTGATGAAACAGCAGTTTCTGGAATATGTCGAGATAGAGAAAGGCCGCTCTGTGAAGACGGTCCAGAACTACGACCGCTACCTGACCCGCTTCGTCGACTATTCGAAGCTCAAAAACGCTGAGGATATAAGCTCTGAAAAGTTCCGCGAGTTCAGCCTATGGCTTAACCGCCAGACAACGGCCAAAAACCGCGCGACTGGTGAAACCCTGAAGAAAAAGACCCAGAACTACTAGAGGATCGCTCTACAACAATCCCTAAATTTCCTGGCCAACCGCGCGCTAAAAACCCTCTCTCCC
>CAYSOS010000002.1:0-17155 GCA_964432735.1 uncultured Candidatus Saccharibacteria bacterium | reverse complement strand
TCGAGAAGATGAAGCAGGAAGCCGCCAAGCACGAGGCTGAAGATAAGCTGAAGCGCGAGTCCGTCGAGGCCAAGAACGTGGCCGAACAGCTCGTATACACGAGCGAAAAGGCTCTCAAGGATGCCGGCGACAAAGTCCCTGCAGACGTGCGTAAGGGCATCGAAGACAAGATCGCCGACCTCAAGCGCGCCAAGGATGCTTCGCCCATAGACGCGGGGGCTCTCAAGACCGCCACCGAAGGCCTCTCCACCGAGATCCAGAAGATCGGCCAGTTCATGAACCAGCAGCCTGGCGGCCAGCAAGGAGGCCAGACGCCTCCGAACGAAGGAGGAGATAATGTGAAGGACGCGGAGTTCAAGGAGAAGAAGTAGTTCTTAAAAACAGAAAAGACCTCCGCTGTTTCCCTGAGAGATCTCGGGGAAACCGACGGAGGCCTTGAGAAACCTTACGCTCCCTTGGGAGGATCGACTGGAGTCACTGGCTTGCGCGGCGCCTGTGCCTTCGGGGAGTTGGCTTGCGAAACCCGCGCGTCTCGCGTGCTCCACCAGAACAAGGCCATGAGACAGAGCAGCGGGACGAAGATGTCGATAGGGTGCTCGCGGAGCGTATGCATGAGCATATTCATAGGAGAGGACTGAGAGTTGAGGGTGCGGATCTGGCTAGGAAATTATCACGAAATATAGGATAAGTCAATGGAAGAAAAGGCCGCCGGCGTGAGCGGGCGGCTTGAGAGAGTCTCTATGGATCTCGGGGGATGATGACCGGAGGCTTCGAGCGATCAGGCTCATCGCCTAGATGGGACGGCCGCACGAACTTCACGAGCCTGGAAGCAAGCCAGAGAAGGAAGAAGAAGATCAGGCCGAGGCACAGAATAACTTTGAGTGCGATCATGGAAGGGACAGGTTCAAGGTTCGAGTGAAAAACTGCGTGGAAATTTATCACGGAATATGATATCAAGTCAACGATGAAAGACTACTACAAAACCCTCGGCGTCGAGAAAGGCGCCTCCAAGGACGACATCAAGAAAGCCTTCAGGAAGCTGGCCCACCAGTATCACCCTGACAAGACCAAAAATGACCCCGCAGCTGCCCAGAAGTTCAAGGAGGCGAGCGAGGCGTATTCCGTGCTGTCGGATGATGCCAAGCGCAAACAGTACGACGCCTTCGGATCAGCCGGGTCCGGCTTCAACCCGGGCGCGGCAGGCGCCGGATTCGGGGGCTTCGGCGGTGGCCAAGGTTTTGGAGGCTTCGACTTCTCGCAGTTCGCCCAAGGCGGCGGCTTCAACAGCCAAGGCGGCATCGAGTTCGACCTCGGCGACCTCTTCGGGGAATTCTTCGGCGGCGGACGCCGGCCTCGCCGCGGCAAGAACGTCACCGTGGACGTGGAGATCTCATTCAAGGAATCCATATTCGGCACAGAGAAGGAGATAGCCGTGAATAAAGAGCGCCTGTCGATCAAGATCCCGCCGGGCATCGAGAACAACCAGGGCCTGCGCGTCCAGGGCAGGGGCGAAGAAGGTCCAGCTGGCAAAGGCGACCTCATCATCCGCGTCTGGGTCAAGGAAGACTCGCATTTCCGCAAGGAGGGCTTCAACTTGGTCATGGAATTGCCCGTGAAGCTCACGATGGCACTCTCCGGCGGCTCGGTCGAGATCGACACCCTGGAGGGCGATCCCCCAAATCGTCCTGGGGACAAGCTCGAGGTAAAGATCCAGGCTGGCACCGGCCATGGCGAGATCCTGCGCGTAAAAGGAAAGGGCGTGCCATATGAGACCCGCGGCTCATGGACCGGCTCCGGAAAGCGCGGCGACCTCCTCATCGTCATATCCGTCGAGATGCCCCGCAAATTGTCCAAGAATGCCCAGCGCCTCATCGACGAGTTGAAGGCGGAGGGCATATAAGCTACTATCAAACCATCATGTCAATACTCAGCTATATAAAGAGCCACGTGGTCCTGGCTAGCACGCTCCTGTTCGTTGCCGTCGTCGCTACGATCATCGCCGGCAGGGCTGCGCACCGAAGCGCGGCCCCCGCAGCGTCTGACACCAACCTGAAGCGCATCGCTTTGGTCGACGTGGCGAGCCTCCGCAACGGCACGTCGACCATCTCCACAGACGGCGTCGTCGAAGCTCAGGCCCAGGCAGACTTGAAGAGCCAGATCAGCGCGCCTATCGCGGCCATCGACGTCTCTGTCGGGAGCGCGGTCGCTGCAGGCCAGGTCATCCTCGAGCTCCAGAATTCTGACATCCGCGCGCAGCTCGATCAGGTCCAGGGCCAATATGGATCGACGCGCGATTCCACGATCGCAAAAATAACGGACGCATACCTCAAAGCCGACGACGCGGTGCATGCCAAGATCGACCAGCTCATCCTGAATACTTCGAGCCCGCGCGCTCAGTTCTACAGCTATGTAGTAGACCCGCAGCTCGGCAACCGCATCCGCGACGGCCGCGCAGATCTCGACACCGTATTCACAGCATGGAAAAAGGCAGTGAATGGCCTCGGCGCCGCTTCGACCGACGCATCCATAGAAGTCGCTCTCGCATTATCTCAGACCGGCCTCGATAAGGTCACCGCGCTCCTCAACGACATGTCCACGGCCCTTTCCAGCGCAGCCAATGTGGTCACGTCTGGAGACCTCGCCGCCATCAACTCGATGCAGACCGTCATCACGAGCGCCCGGAGCTCCGTGAGCACGGCCAAACAGAACCTGCCGTCGTCCCAGGTGAACATAGCAGAAGCGAGCGTGAAGAATCTGCAGGCTCAGCTCGACAAGACCATCATCCGCTCGCCCATAGCAGGCACCATCGCGGCTCTGCCGCTCCGCACCGGCGAATTCGCCGGCCCCGGCCAGCTCCTCGCCACCGTCGTAGGCGGACCGGGCTTCCAGGTGAAGGCTTACGCGAGCGGAGAAGACCTTCCCAGGCTCAAGATAGGAGCCCCTGCGAGCATCCAGAACGGCATCTCCGGCATCGTCACGAGCGTAGCTCCCAGCGTGAGCTCCGTGAATAGGAAAGTGGAAGTCGTCATCCGCATCTCGAACCCGTCACAGTCGGACCTTGTGGTCGGACAGAACGTCCAAGCTGTCATCCAGGCAGACAAACCAGCGTCCGTCGGCGGAAACCCGCTGGCGTACATGCTTCCCATACAGGACGTGAAGATCATCCCTGGCGCGGCGTACGTATTCACTGTCGACTCGAATTCCAAGATCGTGAGGCACGATGTCACCCTGGGCGCCACCCGCGGCAGCTTCCTCGAAGTCACCAGCGGCCTTACGGACGACATGAAGATCGTCTCTCCCGTCTATGAGCTCGAGGAAGGCCAGGAAGTGCGCGTAGAGTAAAGCTCACTGAGTCCGCTCGCATCAAACCACATGGACGAAAACAAGCCGCCCGAACAATCCTCTGACAGCAGATACCTGGAACGCCTGACGTTCCGGCCGGAGCTGCGCAGCATGTGGCTCAACTTCTTCGTGACGAACTTCCGCGTCGTCATCCTCCTCATCCTCATGATCACAGCCTGGGGCATCTACTCGTTCCTGGCCCTGCCGCGCGAGTCCAATCCGGAAGTGAAGATCCCCATCGGCATCGTCACCACCGCATATCCGGGCGCTTCGCCTTCGGACGTGGAGGAATTCGTGACCAAGAAGATCGAGAGCCACCTCTCCGGCTTGAAAGGCCTCCAGAAGATCACCTCGAACTCGTACAACTCGCTCTCGGCCATCACCGTGGAGTTCCAGGCGAGCGAGGACCTTGAGACGGCCATCCGCAACCTTCGCGACAAGGTGACCGAAGCCAAGCCGGACATCTCCACGGACGCCAAGGACTCCGTGGTGCGCCAGATATCCCTCGATGACGCTCCCATCTGGTCCATTTCTTTGTCTGGCCCGTATGACGGCTTCACTCTGCGCACATATGCCAAGCAGATCCAGGACGAGCTCGAGAAGATCCCGGGCGTCCGCGAGATCGGCATATCCGGAGGCGACGAGGTCGAGTACGAGGTGGCATATATCCCCGAGCGGCTCATCTTCTACGGCATCAACCTGACGGCAGCCAATCAGGCCATCCTTTCAACAAACACGGCTATTCCTGCCGGCAACTTCGAGCAGGGAGGCCTGACCTATCCCATCCGAACCGACGCCCGCGTGACAGAGATAGCAGACATAGCGAACATTCCCATCGGCCACAGCGATACCGGGGGAGTGATCCTCTTGAAGGACGTCGCCAACGTGACAGAGCAGGCAGTGAAGAAGACATCGAATGCGCGGCTGTCCGTGAACGGTTCCGAGCCTAAGGAATCCGTGAGCCTCTCGCTCATCAAGCGCCAAGGAGCCTCCGTCCTCGACACCGTGGATCAGGCCCGCGCAGTCCTCGACCGGAAGATCGCCACGTTCCCGCCGGGCATCACCTACAACGTGACCATGGACATGGCCAAGCAGGTCCGCACCAGCTTCGACCAGCTCTCGCACGACTTCCTCATCACCGTTCTCCTGGTGTCGCTCATCCTGTTCGTCATCGTCGGCCTCAAGGAAGCCTTCGTGGCCGGCCTGGCCATTCCCTTGGTGTTCTTCGTATCGTTCGGCGTCCTCCATCTCTTCGGCATGACCCTGAACTTCCTGTCGCTCTTCTCGCTCATCCTGTCGCTGGGCCTCATCGTGGACGACGCCATCGTGGTGGTGTCGGCCACCAAGCAGTACCTGAATACAGGCAAATTCACGCCTGAAGAAGCCGTGCTCCTTGTTTTGAATGACTTCAAGTGGGTCTTGACCACGACGACCCTGGCCACTGTCTGGGCCTTCCTGCCGCTCCTCTTCGCATCCGGCATCGTGGGCGAGTACCTGAAGTCCATCCCGGTCACCGTCTCGGTCACCCTGGTCTCATCGCTCCTCATCGCCCTCATGATCAACCACCCGCTCGCAGCCGTCCTCGAGCGCATCCGCCTCAACAAGCGGTTCTTCTTCATCACCGAGGCCCTGCTCATCGTCTTCGCCGGCTGGATGCTCTACGCGGGCGGCATCATCGCATACGCGCTCGGCGCCATCGCCGTCATCGCGGAGATCTGGCTCATCCGCTGGTATGAGAAGGGCGGCAGGCAGACCGTCATCGACAACGCCGCCCTCATGGAGCGCGAATGGAAGGACGACGAGGTCGTAAAGCTGAAGCTCCGCGAGCAGGCCAACAGGGAGCACGAGAGCTGGGGCACCCGCCTCATCCATGGCGTCCTCAACTTCCACAAGGTCCTTCCGTGGTACGAGAGCTCATTCAGGCACTACATCCTCGACAGGAAGCGCCGCCGCTGGGTCATCATCGGCGTAGTCATCCTCTTCATCGGCTCGTTCATGCTGGTCGCCACGGGCATCGTCCGGAATGAATTCTTCCCGGTATCCGACACCGACTACGTCTACATAGACGTCCGCACGCCTGTGGGCTCCGATCTTGAGACTACGGATGCCAAGGTCGCCGAAGTGGAGAGCAAGCTCTTCGCATATACGGACGTGGAGAGCTTCACCACGGAGATCGGGCAATCGAGCCCGAATGGCGCAGCATTCGGCGGCACCACTGGCTCGGCGAATATCGGATCAATCAATCTCAC
This sequence comes from uncultured Candidatus Saccharibacteria bacterium, assembly GCA_964432735.1. Lineage (GTDB taxonomy): Bacteria > Patescibacteriota > Minisyncoccia > Phycocordibacterales > PALSA-1337 > C7867-002. The sequence continues at coordinate 11,564 of CAYSOS010000002.1, read as the reverse complement.
CCTCAAGGACAAGGACCACCGCTCCATGAAGTCGTATGAGCTCGCGGACAAGATCCGCGGAGATCTGGCGAATGCCCACATCGCGGGAGCAGAGATCAGCGTTTCCACGCCAGCCGGCGGGCCGCCGGCTGGCAGCGCCTTCGAAGCCCACATCACCGGCGACAATCTCGACACCCTGAAGAAGATCGTGGGCGACCTGCGCCCTCGCCTCTCATCCATTCCGGGCGTCATCAACATCTCGACCTCGCTCAAGGATTCCGTGCCCGAATACACCTTCCACCTCGATCCTGTCCGTCTGGAGCAGAATCGCCTGAATGCCATCCTCGTCGGCTCTGTTCTGCGCACGGCAGTCTCGGGAACCGAGGTGACGAAGATCATCAAGGACGAGGACGAGATCCAGATCCTCGCCACTTTCGATTCTGCTTCCATTCCGGACCTCGCCGCCATCCAGAACCTCCAAGTCCTCAATACCCAGGGCCAGCCGGTCTTCCTTAAGGACGTGGCCACCATAGAGCTCAAGCCGGCCGTGGACGTCATCACCCGCATCGACCAGAAGCGCACCATCATCCTCTCGGGCGGGGCAGACACCTCGACCAACGGCCCGACCATCCTGGCCGCCTTCGAGAAGAAGATCGCCGACTACAGCCTGCCGGCAGGGTACGCCATCTCATACGGCGGCGAGAACGAGCAGAATGCCCAGTCCTTCGCCTCCATCATCCGGGCCATGCTCATCGCCATCATGCTCATCGCGGCGACCCTCGTCATCCAGTTCAACTCCTTCAGGACGGCCCTCATCGTCCTGGTGCCCATCCCACTCCCCCTCTTCGGCGTCTCCTTCGACATGGCGGTATTCGATGTCTCCATCGGCCTGCCGGCTCTCATCGGCATCCTGGCTCTCTTCGGCATCGTGGTGAAGAACTCCATCATCCTGGTGGATAAGATCAATATCAATATAAAAAGCGGCATCCCGTTCGAGGACGCCGTGGCAGACGCCGGCAAAGCCCGCCTCGAGGCCATCTTCATCACCTCCATCTGCACCATCTTCGGCATCCTGCCGGTGACCCTCTCCGACGAATTCTGGCAGGCCCTGGGCTCCGCCGTCATCTTCGGCCTGACGCTGTCGTCGTTCCTGACGCTCTATATCGTGCCGGCTATTTATCTCATGTTCGTGAAGGATGAAAAGGCTGCCGCTTCGATGTAGGGAAATAAAAAAGCTTCCGTGATCGCATCACGGAAGCTTGAAACAAACTTCTAGAAGCTCAGGCGTTGCCGAGCGATTTTGAACAGTTCTGCCTTCTGGAGAGGCGGCGTGAAGAGTGCCAAATATTCAGCCGCATCCCAGGCCTGCTTGAATTCAGTCTGCCTGCGGGCAAGATCCTGGATCTGGCATCCAAGCATAGTTGGAGTAAAACTGAGATCCAAACGCGCTTGTCTTACCCCGTCCTCACCCCGTAACAATTCTCCAGCAAACACGATCATCCACTCACGAACCGTTTCCAGGCTGAAGCTATGGCCATGCTCCAGAAGATTCAAAGAACAGCCGAGCTGCTCGATTCTTGATCCAAAATTCCGGAGGAGAATACGATTTCGGTCGATGATATCCCGAAGCTGCTCTCGTTTCTTTTGGAATCTGTGATCGAGAATGAGCAGGCCCGCAATCATAGTCACGATACCCCCCAGAAACACAAGGGGTTTAGCCAGGCTTTTCATGCTTTCGTCGCGAAGGCAGAGATGCGCGACAACCACGCTAACAATCATAAACACGACTGTGGAAACAGTCAGGATCAGTATCTCCTTAGGAATCCTCGACTCGATCCGTTGCTGTTCAGCCGCAGCATTTTCCCATTCCACAAGACCCCATGCGAGATCCGGGTCTTGCGGGTTTTTCTCTTTCACCTTCTTGTTGTAAGCATCCCTCATAAAGACAGGGGAGGTCTCGAGGATTTTCCACCAGCGGGTGGTTTCGGCATTAGTCTGTTTTTTAACAGTATTCACTTTTCAATTGCCTGTTGCGGACCATGGGGTTTCAGCCCATCTCCGTAAGCTTGCGGCCTACGGAGATACTTCATGGACTCCGGAATAGTTCGGCAGCTACTCTGCCTTACATTATACTATACTTTATAGCATATAGTCAATAGCATAGAAAAAGCTTATATTTGGTATTATTCCTTCATGTTCAAGAAAATCCTCCTTTCAGGCGTGAAGCCCACCGGCCGGCCGCATATCGGCAACTATTTCGGCGCTATGAAGCAGTTCACCGGCCTCCAGGCTCTCCATGCTGACGCAGAGAAGCTCTTCATGATCGCCGACTACCACGGCCTCAACTTCATCCAGAATGGGGAAGAGATGCGCCGCCTCACCCTCGACCTCGCACTCGACTATCTCGCCATCGGCATCGACCCGGAGCGCTCCGTCATCTTCAAGCAGTCCGATGTGCCCGCCCACACCGAGCTCGCCTGGATCTTCGACACCATCGTCACCATGCCATACCTCATGCGCGCCCACGCCTTCAAGGACGCGGAAACCAAGAACAAGGAGATCAGCGTCGGTACCTTCAACTATCCCGTCCTCATGGCCGCGGACATCCTTCTCTATGACACCGACCTGGTGCCGGTGGGCCAGGATCAGAAACAGCACATCGAATACGCCCGCGACATCGCGGACAAGTTCAACTTCACCTTCAGGACGGGACTTCTCAAGCAGCCGGAAGCCGTAATCATCGAGAATGTGGCTACCGTGCCGGGCATCGACGGCCGCAAAATGTCCAAGAGCTACGGCAACACCATTCCGCTCTTCGCCGAGCGCGCGGAGATCGAGAAGGCCGTCATGGGCATTGTCACGGACTCATCCGGCGATGTTCCCGTGAACGTTTACAACATCCACAGGCTGCTCAAGACCGAAGCCGAGCTCGCGCCTCTCTATGACGCCAACAAGGGCAAGTACAAGGCGCTCAAGGAGGCTCTCATCGAGGATCTGGATGCATTCATCAAGCCCATGCGCGAGCGCCGTGCTGTATTAGCCAAGGATGAAGCTGCTGTCATGGAGATTTTAAAGCATGGAGCCATCAAGGCCAATGAGAAGGCGTCTAAGAAGCTCATCGAGGTGAAAAAGATCATCGGCGTGCTCTAAGTTGCGGCATTTTCCGAATCTTCATGAAGATTTGAATCTTTTTTGAGACGGATTTTAACTCCTCCTTGCTAGACTGCGCCTATTATCAGAGTTAAAATACACGCATGCTCACGCTCAGTGACAAGAAATACATAGATACAAGCATTACGACGGCTATCAAGGCTTCCGAAAAACGCATGGATGCTAGGATGGATCATTATTTCGACACGCATATCAAGCACCATATCGCCTTACAGAACGAATTCATCCGCGACCAGATCGCTCTAGTGATTGAAGTAGTGAAAGACAAACCCAGCCGCGAAGAAGTCCGCGACATCGCTCGGGACGAGCTCCGCTACCACGGCCTTGAGCGTTAAAAGATTCCTTCATACGGATTTGAAGAAAAATTCATACGGATTTTAACTTTTTTTGATGCGGATTTTATCCCGCCTCTAGTATGCTCTCCGTATGAATGATACGGAAGCAACGAGCATCCCAGAATTCCCGAGCGCTCCCGGCTCTGCAACGGAAGCAGTCGAGGCTGTGCTTGGGCATGCTGCGCGTATCGGCGCTTCCGACATTCATATAGATCCGGGATCTGGCCCGACCCAGGTCCGGTTCCAGGTCGATGGCATTCTGGAAGCGGGAGGGCAGCTTCCTGCCCGATTCCATGAAGAGATCATCGCCCGCCTGAAGATCCTTTCAGGCGCCAGGACCGATGTGCATGCGGTGCCCCAGGATGGGAGGTTCAGCGCAAGCCTCGTGGAATCCAGCTATAACATACGGGTCTCTTTTATGCCGACATATCGCGGTGAGTACGTGGTCGTGCGGCTCTTGCCCGCCGGGCACATGGCCCGCAATTCGTTTGCCGATCTTGGCTTCACGCCGCACCACGCATCGCTCATAAGCCGCGCATTATCCGCTACCAATGGCCTCATACTCGTCACTGGACCCACGGGATCCGGGAAGACCACCACGCTTGGAGTATGCCTTGGACTCAAGGCGGCAGAACCCATTTCCGTCCTCACCCTTGAAGACCCAGTCGAATATGAGATCCCGGGCGTTCGCCACGTACATATTAGGCATGGGCATGGAGTCACATTCGCCTCAGGCCTGCGAGCGGCGCTGAGACAGGACCCTGACGTCATCATGGTGGGCGAGATCCGCGATGCTGAAACCGCGCGGACCGCGGTGCATACAGCCCTCACCGGGCATCTTGTCCTTTCGACCCTGCATACGACGTCCGCGCTCGGGGCGATCACCCGCCTTGCAGACATGGGCGTAGAGCGGTACCTCATGGCAGCGACTCTGCGGCTCGTCATAGGACAGCGGCTGATAAGAAAGATATGCCGCATATGCCGCAGCAGAGGAGGAGAATGCGCCGCATGCAGAGGGGCAGGGGTCCATAGCTCTCTAGTCCTTGCAGAAGTCCTTGAGGTCGATCAGGAGCTTCGCGGCATGATAGGAAAGGGAGAGGCCGTGTCAGATATTGAAAGATGCGCTCGGTCGCGCGGCTTCCGCACGATGGCAGAAGACGCGGAAGACAAGGTGGATTGGGGCATAACGACCAGGGGAGAAATGCTCCGCATACTCTATGATTAAGACATGGGATAGAAAAAGCAGGCGGCTCCTTATGGAGCGCATGGAGATGTACATGGCAGCCGGCTTGTCTATAGAGACAGTCGTGCTTCAGGCAGGAAAAGGCTTGGCGCAGAAGAAGAGAGCATCGCTCGATCGGGTGAGGATGCGCATCGAAGGAGGGCAGCCCCTTGCATCCGCCCTCGCGGAAGACATGGGGTATCCTCCTGTAGTCTTGGGCATCATCTCCTGCGGAGAATCCTCCGGAAACCTCGCGGCTGCGCTCAAATGCAGCCATAGCCTCCTTGAAAGGGAAGACGAGCTCAGCAAAAAATGCATATCCGCGCTCACATATCCCTGCATCATCGGACTGGCGGCTTTCGCTCTCATGATAGGCCTCGTGCGCGGCATCATGCCGCAGATACTCCCGCTTCTCTCCGGATTGCATACGGATCTGCCATTCCTTACGAAAGCGGTGATGCGCGCGTCCAGCTTCTTCCTTGCATACGGAGCCATGTGCGGAGCCGGTGCGCTCGTGTTCGGTATCTGCATAGCCGTTGCCTACGAAAGATCCCTTCCTATTCAGGGCATCGTGCAGAGCAGCCTCCTGCGCATCCCCCTCCTCGGCATCCTTGTAAAGAAATATGCCTTATCAGCCTTCTTCCAGTCTCTGGGAGCCTTAGCGGAGTCCGGCATGCGAGTCGACAGCGCATACGAGAAATCCGTATCCGCGGTCGCGCTCATCCCGCTGAGAAAAAGCCTCCTCAAGGGAACCGAGGGTATCCGTACAGGAAGCTCATTCAGAAGCATTCTGCCTGGGGATATCCCCGACTACGTTGCCCCTCTCGTGTCGGCTGGGGAAGCTTCGGGGAATCTGGCCGGATCATTCTTGAAAGCTGCTGCCATACTCGATAAGGAGCTCGATCATTCCCTGAAGCGCCTTACGGCTCTCATAGAGCCCGTGATGATGATCGGCATGGGATTCTCCGTAGGCGCCATAGCCCTCTCTATCATGATGCCCATATATGACATCTCGAAAACGCTCCAGCACTAAGGGATTCTTGCTTGCAGACGCGATGCTCGCGCTTGCCCTGTCTGCCGTCATGGTCTCGGGCATGACGGCCATGTCTATCGAGGCGCAGGAGATATACGCCAGGGCAAGAGCTCGGGAGAGCATGATCTCCATGTATGAAGCCCATGCGGCAGAGTTCGAAGGGCTTCTTCCGTCCCAGACGCGGAGCATCTCGTATCCTGTCGGCACGACTACGGGATCAGCGGCTATCGTGGCGAAAGCAAGATGGTATGGGAATGACAGGATCGAGACTGATATCGAGATTAAAGAAAAAGGGCATTCGGTGGCTTTCACGGCTGTGAGGAAATATCCCTTCATATCGCCCGCGGATGCGGAAGGAACGCCTCTCTGTTCGCCGAAGCTCGGCTCGACCACTCCTGCGATAACCCCGATCGTACTGCCGATAAATCCCTTGCTGCCTCTTACGGATATCGAAGTCAGGAACAGGATCGCCTACATCTCTATAGACTCGTCCGTTTCAGCGGATCCGGATCTCATCATCGCAGACATAGCGGATCCCAAGAATCCGAAGATACTCTCTGTCCTGAATACCGGCCCAGGCATCAAGTCCATAGCTCTGGCGGGCAAATATATATTCGCCGCTGCGGCGAGCGCCGCAGCGCAGCTTCACGTGATCCGCCTAGACAGCCTCGCGGCTCCGGCGCTCGTCAAGAAATACCAACTCCCATTGCCTGCGCCGAGCACGACCCCTCCCATGGGAAGTTCTATATCCTATCGCAAGGGAATAGCCTATCTCGGTACGGAAAAATGGGACGGGAACGAGCTCAGCACGATCGACGTTGCGGTTCCCTCAATTCCGAAAATGCTCGGCGGTATGGAAATCGGAAGCAAGGTGAACGATAGCGCCGTGCGCGGCGATCTTGCGTATGTAGCGAATGCGAGCCCATACCAGCTCGAGACGATCGACGCCAAGGATCCTGCGCATCCTGTTGTCGCAGAGGCGTTTTCTCCATCAGGCTGGGCACGGCAAGAAGGGGAGGCGGCGTCTTCATTCGAAGATACACACAGCTTGGGACGGACATCAGGAGGATTCGATATCGCATCTGACCATGAGGCATTCATGTGGCCGGCCACCTCTTCCATGCCAGTCTCGATGAATATGCCAGGCGGCGTGTATGGGATCATCGCAGGCAGGGACCATGCCTATCTTGCGACGCGGACAGTGAATAAGGAGTTCGCCGTCCTGAACAGCTCTCTCTCCTCATCGAGCGCCGCATATTACTCCTTGCCCGTATCGCCTCAAGCCATGACCTGCGATCTAGACCGATTATACATCTTAGCTCACAGCGCTCCTGCTCTCTATGAGATCACATTCTAAAGCCGCTCCATTCTCGTCTGGCTTCACGCTTATGGAAACCATCATCTACATCGCCCTTCTCTCTAGCTTCTCGTCTGCATTCGTGCCCTATGCGCACGCTCTCGACGAGCAGAACCTCTCCTTGATCTATGAGACAGCCTCGCCATAAGAGAGGCTTCGGCGCGCTCGCGTCAGTCATCCTCATATCTTCTGGGGCCTGCGCTCTGTCTCTCTCGGCGCTTGGCGCTTCGGCGGCATATTCGGATTCGATATTCCATAAGGAGCTCAGGGTGCAGAGGGCTTTGGACGACCACGCATGCAAAGACACGGCAGACCTTATCAAGATAAAAGATCCCTTCGCTTCGGGAACTGTCCATTTGTCCGAGTTCGGGTGCGATATCAAATTGTGACTATCTATAACCATCACTCATCATCATGAAGTCCTCACGAAAAAACGGCTTTACCCTCATCGAAGTCCTCGTCGTCATCGGCATCATCGCCGTCCTTGCGGCAGTGGTGCTCGTCGCAGTGAATCCCACCCGCCAGTTCAAGCTGGCCCGCGATTCCCAGCGCACCTCTAACGTGAATACGCTCCTCAACGCGATCCACCAGAATATATCGGAGCATAAGGGGACATTCACCTGCGCAGGAGCGCCGCGTCCGTTACCCACTACCGCCACGATCGTAAAATACGGAGCCGGTTTCCCGACATATCTGGGAGATATAGCATCGTGCCTAGTGCCAGACTATGTCTCTGCGCTGCCGTTCGATCCTTCCAAGGCCGGAGCGCACTATGGAAGCGCGACCGACTACGATAGCGGGTACGAGATATCCCAGGATGTGGACGGCAGGATCACTGCAAGCTCTACGGGCGAGCTCACCGCTTCGATAGCCGTGACCAGATAGCGAGCAGGTCATTTCAAGCCCTTCTTCGCTTCCTCTACTGCCTGCTTCTCTTCAGTCGAAAGCTCGTGCTCGGATCCGTGCTTCTTCAAAGGCTTCCCATATATGCTCACGCGCTCGCGCGAATAGAGGCTCGACATGACGAAGCCGTCGCCCTCTTCGTTCATGAAAGCGGTCGCGAAGCTCTGGTTGCCTCCGTCGCCGGAGCCGTGCCACGGGTTGAAGCGGACCGTGTGAACAGAACGGATGCCTTTGCGGAGGCGCTTCTCGACGCCAGCCAAGTAATTCTCCAGCTCGCCCCTGAAGGATTTCAGATCTCTCAAGTCTCCCGAGACGCTCTTCAGCGAATCTGTGATGCTGTTCGAATCCACATTCACTAGGAACTTCCTGAGCTTCCGCCACATGATGAAGACGAATGCGGACTGGATGATGGCGATCGCACCGAGGACAGCGATGCCGATCCATAGAGGGTTCGAAAGGAGGGTAGCCATGGGCACATTATAGTGATACATTTTCCGAATGGCAAAGCGCATCTATCTCGATCATGCCTCTCTCACGCCCATAGATCCGCGCGTCATGCGGGAGATGAAAGCATATTCCGGCCCAGAATATGCCAACCCTTCTTCTATATATAAGGAGGGAGTGACGGCAAAAAAGGCCCTGGAAAAGGCGCGCGCGTCTGCTGCTTCATTTCTCCACGCCCACCAGGGCGAGATCGTCTTCACGAGCGGCGGCACAGAGGCGAATGGCCTCGCATTGGAGGGAGCCGGAAGAGCAGCGCACAGGAATGGCATACAGAAGCCGCACATCATCATCTCTGCCATCGAGCATTCTTCCATCATGGAGACAGCGGATATGCTCGAGAAGCACGGGGTAGAGGTGACGCGCATCCCCGTGAATGCGGGAGGGACAGTATCTGCCGAGGAGATACGGAAGGCCATCAAGGCGAGCACGTACATGGTATCCATCATGACCGTGAACAACGAGATCGGCACCATCCAGCCCATCCGGGAGATCGCAAAAGCCGTCCGGTGGGCCCGGACGAATGTCACGAAGACCCGGTATCCGCTCTTCCATACTGATGCCGCCCAGGCCATGCTCTACGAGAACCTGAATGTGGACCAGCTCGGCGTGGATCTTATGACTCTTGATGGCGGCAAAGCATGCGGGCCTCGCGGCATCGGAGCTTTGTATGTCCGCAGGGATACGCCCATTGAGCAGATCATCTATGGGGGAGGGCAGGAAAGCGGCTTACGATCCGGAACAGAGAATATCCCTGCGATATGCGGATTCGCCAAAGCTCTCGAGATCGCCGCAGAGGAAAAGGCGCCCGAAACAGCTCGTCTCCAGGAGCTCAAGCGGTATTTCATGGCAGAGCTTCTCAAGATCCGCCCCGACATACGCGCAAATGGAGCGGGCCCCGCATCTCCGCACATACTGAATGTTTCGATCCCGGGCATAGACAATGAGTTCTTCGTGCTGCGACTGGATGCTAAAGGAGTGGCCGCTTCGACCAAAAGCTCCTGCCTCCGGGATATGGAAGGATCCTATGTCCTGGCCGCCATAGGGGCCGATAGCAAGGCTTCTGTCCGGTTTTCCTTCGGCAGATGGACGAAAAAGGGCGACCTCAAGGCCGCCCTCAAAATACTCGCCAAAACGTTGACTTTGTAAGCCCTTTTTGGTACGTTATACCTCTCATATGGCAACCACCCCCAAGTCTATCGAAACGATGTTTTCAGCCGGCGCCCACTTCGGCCTGGGCCGATCGCGCCGCCACCCGTCCGTCTCGCAGTACGTATTCGGCACCAAGAATAAGACCGACATCCTCGACCTCGAAAAGACCACGGTCCTTCTCGAGAAGGCCAAGGCATTCGTGGCCAAGCTCGCTTCCGAAGGCAAGACCGTCCTCTTCGTCGGCGGCAAGAAAGAGGCATCCGCGGCCATAAAGTCCGCGGCGCAGTCCATCAACATGCCGTACGTCGAGGGCCGCTGGATCGGAGGCACCCTCACCAATTTCGTCCAGACGAGGAAGCGCATCGAGCTCTACGAGAAGCTCCTTTCCGACAAGGAGAAGGGCGAGCTCGCCAAATACACCAAGCGCGAGCGCATGCTCATCGACAAGGACATCGCCTCCCTCGAGAAGACATTCTTGGGCATCGTCTCCATGAAGAAGATCCCTGACGCGCTCTTCGTCATCGACCCCCGCCGCGAGAAGAACGCCCTCGCCGAGGCAGACCATGCCAAGGTCCCGGTCATCGCCCTTGCAGGATCGGACTGCGATATCCGCACCGTAGCCTATCCGATCGTCGGCAACGACGCCGCCAAGGCCAGCATCCAGTTCTTCACAGAAGAGATCGCCAAGGCATACCAGGGCGGCAAGAAGGCTGCATAACATGATAAGCCCCTTCATGCTGGGACGGAGGAAAGAAACGCCAGCCGCTCCCTCAAGTCCAAGCGCCCCTTCATCACCAAAGTCACCAACACACATGGCAACCACGATCACAGCAGAACAAGTCAAAGCCCTCCGCGACGAGACCGGCATCTCCGTCATGCAGTGCAAGAAGGCCCTCGAAGAGGCCGGCGGCGACCGCGAGAAGGCCCTGGTCATCCTCCGAAAGAAGAGCGGCGAGATCGCATCCAAGAAAGGCGACCGCACCTTCAGCGCAGGATCCGTGCAGGCATATATCCACGCCAATGGCTCCGTAGGAGCCATGGTAGAGCTCCTCTGCGAGACCGACTTCGTCTCCAACAACGAGGAATTCAAGACCATGGCCCGCGACATCGCCATGCACATCGCCGCTCAGAACCCGAAATTCATAAAGAAAGAAGATATCACCGAGGCCGACCAGAAGGTCGCCAAGGAAGTCTTTGAGGCCGAGGTCAAAGACAAGCCGGCCGCTATGCGCGAAAAGATCCTCGAGGGCAAGCTCAAGACCTATTTCGGCGAGATGGTCCTCCTCGACCAGCCCTTCATCAAGAATCCCGAGCTCACCATCCAAGGCCTTCTCGACGCCGGCGTCCAGAAGTTTGGCGAGAAGATGGCCGTCGGCCGCTTCAAGCGCTTCAAGCTCCTCGAGCAGTAGGCTCTCCTCGCGGCATGCCGCAGAACGTATACCATGTATACTCTCATAACAATCTTCTACGCCTCCCTCCTCGCGATGACCGCGATGATCCTCTTGAAGAGGCGCGAAGTCAGGACCGGCAAGCCGAGCGTCGTCTCGCGCATCGGGGCCGATACGGACCATCTCTTTCAGGCGGTGTTCTCCCTCGGCAGCAAGGCTTTCTCATACCTCAATAAGCACACATTCATCGCCATCGGCCATTGGATCGCATTCCATATCCTGAAGCACATCCGCAGCGTATATGTGGACCTCAAGCACCGCTTCATCTCGAACCCGCAGGGCAAGAAGCTCATCGATGCCGTCCGCGGCCGCGGGGAAGTGAGCGACCACGGCGCCTCCTTCTATCTGCGCCGAATTGCGCCAGAAGATAACAAATAGTAGAGTTTACTGGTCCGCGTGCGCGCGCCGCCTTAGCTCAGTTGGTAGAGCAACGCTTTTGTAAAGCGAAGGTCCCCGGTTCGAG
>CAYSOS010000001.1:7761-20480 GCA_964432735.1 uncultured Candidatus Saccharibacteria bacterium | reverse complement strand
GTTTGGATATCTGGGATATGCCCCAGGACATCCGAGAGGATTATGTATCCGGACTCGCTCGCAGGCTCGCCGCTTCCCATGAACGCAGCGAAATCCGCCAGATACTGCTGGTAATAGCGCTTCCAGAATGCGGGAGAAGGCGAAGAGGTCATTTACTTGAGGCATCCACAGGCTCTGTCGTGCTCGCGCGCTTGTCAAAGGGACAGTCATATACCCTACCGGTTATCTGCCCCGAGAACGTGTCGAAGAGCGCATCGCAATGCGAGAAGAATTCTCCATAGAAGCCGTTCTCATACAAGTGCGGCACGTCGACGACCATGTAATACCTGAAATCCGCGAATTTGGCCTTGTGGCCCTCTTCGTAGCTCGGCGTGGCGTAGAAGCGGCCGCCGTACTTGCCGAGATCGGTCAATTCGTGCGCGCCGATGTCGTTATATGAGAGGACCTTGGAAACCGAGGGTGCTTTCTCTATATAGGCGACAGCCCGGTGCATCACATCTGCAGAGCTGCCGTTGATGCGGCCGAAGAGGAGCTCTTCCGCGAAGACGAAGTTGTACGTGAAGCCGATGATGATGATCATGACGATGGCTGGGAGGCGCCAGCGCTTTCGGGCAAGGACGGCCAGCGCCAGCGCGATAGAGATGATGAATGACGCCGCGATGAACAGGAATGAGATGTAGAAGCCCTGCGGGCCCGATCCGCCGGTGAGCGGCGTGAGGACGTTCCAGTGCCCGTGGAGGACGCGGCCGAACCATTCGGTCTTCGGGTAGAGCGCTGCCACCGCCTGCGGCAGGAAATTGAGCGACAGAAGTCCCACGCTCACGACCAGACCCGCGATGGCCGCGCCCAGCGGAAAGCGGATGATGGGATTTTCTTCCGGCTCTGCTTCGGGAGCATTGAACGTCTCGCTGATGATGGTTCCGGCGATGGCAGCAAGGGGCACGATGGCGAACATGAGGTATTTGTCGAGCGCGCCTGCGGAGAAGTCGAAGATGACGAAATAGAAGATGAAGCCCAAGCCGAGGTAGATAGCGAACGGCCTCATGCGGCTCACTGTCTCACGGGAAGCCAGGATGAGGGGCGCGATGAGGAGCGGCGAGAGATAGTAGACGGCCTTGATGACCTGCACCGCTATCTGCGTCCAGTTGCGGCCGCCTGTCGAGGCGAATTGGCTCGCGTGACCGATCATGAAATGGATGTCGAAGGCTGGATACACGGACTGGATGAGATACAGCGCCGCGATATAGACCGCGCCGAAGCCCACTGCCCCGCCCGCGCTTATGGCGATCCTGCGCACCAGCATGTCGCGGCGATAGGTCCAGAGATAGTCCAGCATGAGCGCTCCGATGACCAGGATGAAATTCAGCTTGACCAAAAGTCCGGCGAGGAGCGAGGCGATGAGCAGCGCCATCCACCAGAATGGCTTACCCTGCGGGATAGAATGGGACTCTCCGCGCCAGCGGTCGTACGCATATATAGAAAGGAGGAAGAAGAACGGCAGGATGGCCCCGTCTACGTCGAGCTGGAGAGAACCGAAGACGTTGTAGAAGCAGACAGCGAATAGTCCAAGAGACCACAGGGCCGCCCGGATGCCGGAGCGCCTGCGGACTACAACATAGAGGAGGAATGCCGCAGCTATAGCAAAGACGAGCGGGAAAAGCCTGAAGTTATCGGGACAGAAGTACCTGTTGGGCCAAGAAAAAGGTTACTGCATCCAAGGCGGATGGGCGCAGGAATGGCCGTGGGAGGGGGCCGTGACCGGAGCCGAGACGTTACTTCATTCGTCCCGATGGAATGGGAGCCCCAGGCCCGGCAGGCGCAGGGCGCAGAACAGCATGCCGATGCCGATGGCGCTTATGAGAAGCCGGGTCTTTTTTGCTGGGTTGACTATCATGTGAGTCGCTTAGTATGCGCTTATGGGGTGCTCATCTCGCGGATGAGCTCGTCGGCGAGGCGCGACAGGCTGTGCTCGCGGACCATATGCGAGATGCTGCTGGCCTTCTTCATGCGCTCCGTTTCGGGCATCGCCAGGAATGCGGAGATCTTCCCTGCTAGGCCTGCGGCATCAGCATACGGGAACATGAAGGCGCCGTCTATCTTGGCGCGCAGGTCGTCGTTCGATGCGAAGACGAAGCAGCCGCAGGCCATGGATTCGAAGATGGTCTTGTCATACATGCCGTTCGGGGACAGGTTCACGAATATCTGATGAGCAGAATATACGGCGGGCGTCTGGGCATTCGGGATACCAGGAGAGAACTTGATGGCGTCCGTCAGTCCCGCTTCCCCCACCTGCTTGCGCAGGGATTCTGCATAGACTTCGTCGCCCGAAGGAGCGTCTCCATATATATCCGCCATGATAGGGGCTCCTGTGGCGCGGAGATCCTTCACCGCCTCGATGAGGACGCCCACATTCTTGGACGGGGAAAGGCGGCCGAGGGAGAGCACGGATCCCGGCGCGCGCTTCACGGACGGCATCGGCTTGAAGATATCCGTATCCACGCCCACCGGCATGAAATGGACCTTCTTCTTGAACTTGGCGGTATATGAATAGTGAGAGGTGCAGAAGATCTTGGTGCAGAAGAGAGCCGAGACATCCGTGAGCGTGCTTCCGGAATAGTGGTTCCGCCACATGTATATCTTCTTTCCGAGGAGCTTCCAGAGCCAGCCGGCGGCGAGCACGTATTCCTGATTCATATGGACCAGGATGGCGTCGTAGCGGTTGAAATAGCGGACGGAGAAATAGAACAGCAGGAAGACGTATTTGAAGCGGCTCTTCCACTTCTCCTTGCCGAGGGAAAGCACCGCCACGTTCCCCGGGAGGTCGTAGTCTCCCTTCTGCAGGCAGACGACCACCACCGACTTCACCCGCTTGGAGAACTCCTCCACCCAGCGGTGGAAGAACCCGAGGACCGGGTCAGTGCGGTTTATTTTCTGCGCGACGATGAGGAGCCTCATGACTTTTTCTTGAAGATAAACATACCATAGAGGACGTAGCTCTCGATAGCGATGGCGATGCTCGCGACGATCTGGGCGATGACGTAATTCATGCCCATGTATCTGACGAGGAGATAGACCAGGGCCGTGTTCACGAGGAGGTTGGCGCCTGTTACGGCAAGGTAGACGGCCGCCTGGCCGCGCACGCCTTCGGTGCCATGGTCCTGGAAGGTGAAGAACTTCTGGAGGACGAATGAGACGCCGAATGCGACGATGAATGCCAGGACGGACGAGACGACATACCAGATATGGGCGATGTCCGTGAAGACGTAGAGGAGGACCAGGTCCGTGACGGCGGCTACGCCGCCGGAAAAGAGGTAGCGCACGAGCTTGGCGAGCGTCTGGCGGCGCGCGCGGAATGGGGTGATCGTGGCCTCGGCTGCGCGGAGAGCCTCGAGCGTCTTGCGCGCAGTATTCTGTATTGAAAACTGCTCGGCTTTGGCGCGCGCGGCGGCAGCCAGCCGCGCGCGCAGGCTCGAATCCATGGAAATGCGCTGTGCAGCCGAGACGAACGCATCCTGGTCATTGATCGGCACAAGGAAGCCATTCTCCTTGTCGTCCACGATCTCCGCCAGGTTGCCAACGCGCGCTGCGACCACGGGCGTGCCGAGAGCCATAGCTTCCACGATCTGGAACGAGAAGCTCTCGAAGCTCGAGTTGAGCGCGAAGACATCAGCGCCGGCGATCTTCCTGGCGAGCTCGGCGCGGTCTACCCTACCAAGGAGCTTCACCCGGCCTTCGAGCCCTTCTTGCCTGATGAGCTGCTCGAGAGCCTCCCGTTCCGGTCCGTCTCCGGCGATCTCCAGAGTCCAGCCGTCCAATTTCTTCATGGCCTGGATAAGCGCGTCGAATCCCTTCCATGGCACCAGGCGGCCAGCGGAGACTATGGTGCGCGGAACCGGCCGCACCCCGGAGGCGATACCCTTCAGCGAGGCGACATCCACTCCGTTATATATGGAGACAGCCTTCACGCCGCTGCCCCAACCACGCACGAGATTCGCAAAATAGGCGCTCGGCGCAATGACTGTATCGGCCTGGCCCACCACAAGCTTCTGCACGGATCGCAAAAGGCCGACTCGGAAGCCGTACTTCTTTCCCTGAAATTCATCGATGGTATCTGTCACGCCGAACCGCTGAGTTCCCTGCTCCCATGCGTAGTCGCCCGGCACACGCACGATAAAAAGCTTGCCGAGAAGATGCGCGGCCAGCAAAGCCGGCAGTCCCACCGAGACCGTATCCTGCGCAAAGACCGCGTCCGCCGCACGCCCATGCCAAATGAGACGCACGACGTACGCGATGTGCCGGATGCCTACAGGCAGGCGGCGCACAGACCCGAAGCTCTGTACATCTACCTCTATATCCTCCTTCGGAAGCTCATCGGCAAGGAGCTTCGAATACGTTGCCGGGCCTCCGATATCAGGCGGAAACAGCCCTGTGGCAATGAGGATCTTCATGGAATCAACTATACCCCAAGGGCCTCGGTTATGCCACGAGCGGCATCCGCTGCATCCCATTCTATGATCTTAGCCCCCATTTCCTTGGCAACACCGACGTCTGTCGAGACTATAGGGCATCCAGCAGCTTTGGCCTCAACGAATGTCATGCCATATCCCTCAAACAGAGAAGTCGAGAGAAAAAGATCTGCGGTTTTGTAAAAGGAATGCAGATTTCCCTTCGCGCCCCACGGTTCGAACACGACTGAATCATTTAATCCCATTCCTGATACTGATTTCTTCAATCTCATCTCCTGCGAGCCTTTGCCCACAATGACCAGTCCGGCTTTTGGAATTTCCTCGATCACGTCTTTCCACGCCTTGATCGCCAGCTGGATATTCTTTTCAGGTTCAAATCGCGATGCCATCAAGACGATCTTTTCGAACTGCGGATATTTTTTGTGCAGATCCACCGTGATCGGCGCAGCTGATATGCCGCTCATGTCTACGGCAATGGGCCTTACGGTTATCTTTTGAGGAGCGATGCCGAGCGATCCGACAAGAAACGTTTTTATGCGCTCGGAAACCACTCGGATGCTGTCCGCCTTAGGAAGATACGAGACTGCCAGGGATTTCCGTATCCTATTCGCTAGGGTGAATCCGAAATTCGGACTGCCCACATCCGTATGGACCTGGATCTCGAGAGGAAGGCCGGACTGCTTCTTGAGCGAGATGCCAGCGAAGGCCGTGAGGAATGGATCCTGACAGGTGATATCCGTGATTCCGCGCCGCTCGATGATGAATCGGCCCAGGCGCACAGCGTCGAAGGGGTACAAGGCCTTCATTTTGGACCTTGTCGGATAGACCCAGACGTTGGGAGCGATGCTCGTCTCATTGAAGGATCGGTCCGTGGCGACCACGATATGCATCTCGTCCCAGTCCTTGGCATATCCGAGGATCCGTGTCCTAACAGCGCTCCCTTCCTCGAATATGAGCCTGTCTGTGCTTATAGAGAGCAGCCGGCGGGGCTGCGGCGCAGCATTCCCTTGGAGGTTATCTTGCATTGGAGGCCAGTGTAGCATATTATTATGCCCAAACAGCGTAATCATCTTAGCAACCTTAATCATAGAATCACATGGAAATCTTCGGCCTCGGCGTCCCAGAACTCGTGCTCATCCTCGTCGTCTTCCTCCTTTTCTTCGGAAAGGACAAGCTTCCTGCCCTCGCGCGCAGCATCGGCACCTCCTTCAAGGAATTGAAGTCGGGCTTTAGCGACACAACGCCGACCACGCCTACAAATAAGCCGGAAGAGAAGAACACCAATGCCTCCGGAAAGTCCCGCGGATAGCAAAACCTTCTGGGAACATCTCTTCGTCGTCAAGCGATACCTCACCATATCGCTTGTCTCCGTCATCGTCTTCGCCGTTATCGCCCATCGGTACTACGGCGATATCATCAAGCTCATCTTCCTGCCGCTTCACGGCAAGCAGCTCGTTTTCTTGTCTGTCACAGACCCCATCTTCTTCATATTCAAGGTAGACCTCTTCGCGGGGTTCTTCGTCTCCCTTCCGCTCATAAGCTGGCTCGCTTTCAGATTCGTAAGCCCGGCCTTCAGCGCGGAAGCCAAATCCAGGATCGTCCTCTACTGCTCCATGTCTGTCGCGCTCGCCCTTGCCGCCCTGGCATACGCGTATTTCGTCACTGTTCCCCTGTGCATCAAGTTCCTCTTTTCCATCACGGTCTCGGGCGTGTCGAGCATGGTCACAGCCCAGAGCTACATCAACTTCTTCCTGGTCCAGGCCATAGTGAATGCCCTGGTCTTCCAGATACCGCTCGTCATGATCGTGGCTACCCGCTGGGGATTCCTGAAGCCGGATGCCGTAGCCAAGAAGCGCGGCTGGGTATATATGGCTACGGTCATAGGGATAGGGTTCTTCGTGCCGCCTGACTTCTTCAGCCTGCTTATCACCATCATCCCCGCATTGCTTGCATTCGAAGCCACCCTTATAATATGCAGGTACATCCATCGGAAGTCTTCCGCGGATGCCGCGCATGAATAAGAAACTCTCCCGAAAAGCATTCATATATTCCGTCTCTGCGCTCGTCGGAGCCTTTGTCTTGAGCAAAATCACTTCCAAGGCAGACACGATCAAGTCTCTCGCCTCGAAGCGGCAGCCCCTCACTGGTGGTTCAGCCTATGGTACGACCGCCTATGGCAATTAAAAAAGCGATCCACAGGGCTCTCTTCGGCACGGCCCTCTTCGGCACGGCATTTTTGGGAGCATCTATCTGCGCTGCGCAGACATACGGATCAGGCACCTACGGCGGCGGCCTATACAACGTCGGAAGCGGCGGAGGCGCGGATGTTACTCCGCCCACAGTGAGCATGACAGCTCCTGCGCCTGGCACGCTGGGCGGCAGCAGCGTGACCTTGAGCGCGATAGCGTCAGATGATACGGCCCTCGCCAGCATCCAATTCAAGATAGATACGAACACGCTCGTGGGAAGCGCAGGCTCTGCTTCTCCCTATTCGGTGAATTTCGATAGCACGAGCGTATCGAACGGCAGCCACACCATCATCGCGGTAGCGCGCGATTCTTCCGGAAACTACGCTACCTCGAGCGGCGTGACCATCACTGTGAGCAACACCAGCGTATCGCCTATCGTGTACGCTGGCGGCGGAGGTGGAGGCGGGGGTGGCGGGCCTATCATACATCCATACGCATCGACATCTCCCGTTTTCTTGACCCCTGTGAGCATACCTGTCAAAGCTTCATCTGCAGGTGTCATCGCGGGCATCCCGCCCAAAGCGCGCTTCACTCAGACCCTGACAGTGACGCCCAAGGGCGAGCAGGTCAGATGGCTGCAGCTGTACCTGAACAGCCACGGCTTCAAGATCGCCTTTTCGGGACCTGGATCGCCTGGAAAAGAAACGAGCCTCTTCGGCTATGCGACCCAAGCCGCGTTGGCGAAGTTCCAGAAAGCCCATGGCCTTAAGCCGCCTATCGGCTATTTTGGCCCAGCTACGCGGGCATATATCAACTCCACCCTGCCTAAGTAAGGCATTATGCCCATTTTGGATTAAATTAATACTGTGAATACTCTATAATAGTACTGATATGTCACGATTACCTACACCAGGCGGCGATTCGGGATCTTGGGGAACAGTCCTCAATGATTATCTGGGCGTCTCGCACACTGCCGATGGCAATACTATCCTCCAGAGCTGGGCCAACGCAGGAGCTCGGCCGGCTTCACCGACAAGCGGGCAGACTGGCATCAACCTTGGCACGAACTATATCGAGCGCTATAACGGGAGCTCCTGGGATACTATTTCTCCCTGGTCTGCAAAGACCGTTCCTTCTGGAACAGTCGTAGGAACTACTGACAGCCAGACCCTCACGAACAAGACCATATCGGGCGCAAGCAACACGCTCACTGTGCGTCTCGCGAGCGATGTCACCGGCAACCTCCCTGTTGCTAACCTGAATAGCGGCACGAGCGCCTCGAGCTCTACATTTTGGAGAGGAGATGGTACGTGGGCGGCACCATCCGGCTCAGGTGACGTGACGGGACCCGGTTCCGCCACATCCGGCAACGTAGCGGTCTTCAGCGGCACATCCGGAAAGATCATCGCTGACTCCGGCGTAGTATCCCTCACCTCAGTGACTACTAGCGCAGGCTCGGGCGATGCAGGCAAGATCGGCGTTCTCAATTCGAGCGGCGTCTTCGACAGCTCCTTCTTCGACTCGACAGTCAACTCAAATGTCGGCAGCTTCACCAGCGCGAACATCACTGTGAACGCCAAAGGCCAGGTCACGGCTGCGAGCAATGGCTCCGGAGGCTCGGGCGGCGATCTTCTTTCAACGCTCACAAGCTCGGAAATTTCCATCACCGGTGCAACGACGGCCACCATCTCCCGCATGCATGTCTGCAGCGGAACATCTGCAAACTATACGGTTACGCTTCCTACGGCGGTAGGAAATGCAGGAAAGCTCATCGGCTTCCGCATGGCACCGCTCGCGTCGCTCAGCAAGGAAGTGACCATTGATGGCAACAGCTCAGAGAAGATCGACGGGGCTCTAACCCGCGAGATGTGGGCGCTCGAAAGCTGCATCCTGCTCTCTGACGGATCGAACTGGTTCAAGATCGCCGGACGCTCCATCCCGCAGATCTGCCTCATGGCACCTTCCACAACAACCAGCGCTAGTAGCGGAATCGTGACGAAAATCAACATCGACACTACGATCATCGACAATACGGGACGCATGGCAGACACAACGAACAAGAAAATCACCATCATCCGTGGTGGAACCTATGTTATCTCTGCCTATGTCCGTTCGAGCAATCTCAGCACCAATTGCGCTCGATGGATCTCTGCCACATTTAAGAACGGATCGACGGGAAGCTTCTATACGCAGGCAGAGTGCTCAGGCCTCTCTGGCGGCTATCCGGGCGCGGTGGCATCTGTGGCTAATGCGCTCGTAGCAGGAGACTATCTCGAGCTCGAGGCATTTCAAACTTCCGGAAGCACTCAGACGGTCGGCGGTACCGGCACGACAGAAGATACTAACCTCTTCCTCACAGAACAACTCACATGGTAGCGGTAGTCGGGGGTCACAGTCCGCGAGATAGGTATGTTTCAGCGGCAGGATCGGATAACAATCCGGGAACTGCAAGTGCTCCCTGGGCGACCCTCACCAAGGTCAATGCCGCATCCCTTTCGGCGAATGCCATCGTCTATTTTCGCGGTGGAGATACATTTTACGGCCAGCTCACGAATTCCAGTTCCGGCACGAGCGGCCATTCTATAACCTACAAAAGCTACGGCTCCGGGCGCGCCACGCTCTCCGGAGGCGCGCTCGTGGCTACGTGGACTCAAGTAGACGTGCCGAAGAATATCTGGCGCGCTTCGTTTTCCGCTGCCAGCGGCCGGCCCCGCGCTGTATGGGTGAATAACAAGCGGTGCAGCAGGTCCCGGACGACCTCTCTAGGCAGCATGACGACCACCTCGACGGGATGGAACTCTACCCTCCTGGCTAGCGCCGCCTTCCCCGCTGAAGTCGAATTCCACATGCTCTTCGCCTTCTGGTCTGTGAAGTATGTTCAAGTCACAGCCGCTACGGGAACCACCATCACTATCGATCCAACGGTCAAGACTCTAATGAACACGGAGGAGGCGTTGTTCAATGGCGCTGGCGGATCAAATGTCCCCTACGAAGCAGAAAATATATATGAGGTGTTCGTCAGCAATGCTACCGCCGGGACTTTCTTCCAGGATAGAACTAACAACTACATATATCTCATCCCTCCATCCGGAGTAAGCGACCCCAACAGTGCAACCGTGGTTGCAGGCGTCCGCGAAAATGTCATTTCCCTCTCCAGCGTCCACGATGTCACTATAGGGAATCTGGCTGTACGCCACACTACGAGCCTCCGACCGTATCATGCCAATGCATATATAGACGGACAGACTGGCGGATGCATTGGCACTGATTTCCAATTAGTATCCGTCCCTGGCGGAACAAACTGGGTCGGCCCCCTTTCAACGGTAGAGGCGGCTTTGAAGCTGGATACGTGCACCAGAGTCAGCATGAGCCGCACCCTCGTCTGCGGCACGGGCGGCATAGGAGTGAAGGTATCGGGAGGCAGTTCGACAGTAGAGCTCGACGGAGTCATCGTGAGAGATACCGGCGGTGCCAATATCCAGATTGGCGAGCCGGGATATGTATATACGCAGCTTCAGACAACGCCGGTCTCGCCGCAGCTTTCTCAACCGACGCTCACCAGCATTCACGACTCCATCTTCCATGGAGCAGGCGTTGATTTCATTTCACAGCCCAACATCATCCACTGGTATGGCGATACTCAAACTATCCGCTATAACACCTTCCGCGATTCGAACTATTCGAACATGGCCATGGGCTGGGGCTTCGGCTACTACGAAGCCAATACCGAGGGCGGCGATCTCATCGAATACAACGAGGTCTTCAACGGCATGGGCAAGCTGGATGACGGCGGCGGCATATATCTTAACGGCGTGAATGAGACCACTCGTACAGTGCAGTATAACTACGTGCACGATATCACCGGCACGTCTGCAACAAGCATCGGCAAAGCCGGCCTCTATCTAGATGGCGGCGCCTACAGGAATAGCGTCCAAAATAACGTCACCGCGAATATCCAGATCTATAGCTGGAACCTGAACTCTGACGATAACGGCAGCTCGAAGGACGTGCCCCGATCAGCGCCGAGGAATATCGTCGCCAACAACACCATGGATTCGTCGTCCACGCGCACTGACGGTTCAGGAGGGCAGAACACCACCTCACCGAACACTACTGTTTCGAATAGCGCAGCGATCGCTGCCGGAGTCGCGCTTGGCACTGGTCCACGAGCAAGCTATTCGGACGTCATCGCTGAAGACGCTGCCCTAGTGATCTCTTAATGGGATAAAAAGTGGATTACACTTGGACGAAGTAGTATATAATGAATCTGCATGTCGCGACTACCTACACCAGGCGGAGACTCAGGAGGCTGGGGAACTATCCTCAATGATTTCTTGAGCGTCTCACATACCGCGGATGGCAACATCGTTCTGCAGAGCTGGGCCAACGCCGGCGCGAGGCCTTCTTCCCCGACGAACGGGCAGACTGGCATCAATCTCGGAACGAATTATGTCGAGCGGTACAACGGCAGCTCGTGGGACTCTATCTCTCCCTGGTCTACGAAGACCGTCCCGACAGGGACAGTGGTCGGCACATCAGACTCGCAGACCCTCACCAACAAGACGATAGCCGGAGCCAGCAATACGCTCACCGTCCGCTTGGCGAGCGATGTGACAGGCAACCTCCCTGTCGCTAACCTGAACAGCGGCACGAGCGCCTCGAGCTCGACCTTCTGGCGCGGAGACGGCACGTGGGCAGCGCCCTCCGGAAGCTCCTCCCCTACGACGACCGAGGGAGATCTTATCGTCCGAGGTACGAGCGCGGATCAGAGGCTGGCCATAGGCACCAGCACCTATGTCCTCACAGTCGACACGGCAGTGAACGGGAAGGTCAAATGGGCCGCGAGCGGAACCTCGACCAACAACTTCGACTCGTTCACCGGCGACGGGTCGACGCTCGCATTCACCCTCTCGACGTCTCCAGCGAGCAGCGTGGCCCTGGTCACGCTGAACGGCCTCATCCAGAAGCCGTCCGTCGACTACACCCTCTCCGGCACGGCGCTCACCTTCTCTTCCGCACCGGCCAATGCCGACCTCATCGGCGTCTTCTATTCCGCTCCGGCGAGCGCCTTGGCGAGCCCTGCTTCTATCGTTGCCTCGGGCGCTACAGACGGCACCTATGAGCTCGGATGGAAAACCATCCCCCAGAACAGCAAGAGCGCTGCGTATACGACAGTCTTGAGCGATGGAGGCAAGCATGTCTATCACCCGAGCGCAGATACGACCGCGCGCACATTCACCATAGACTCGAATGCGAACGTAGCGTACCCCATCGGCACCGCCATCACCTTCGTGAACGGCCACGGCGCGGGCACGGTCACCATAGCCATCACCTCGGACACCATGCGCCTAGCAGGGGCGGGCACGACAGGATCCCGGACCCTTGCCGCAGACGGGGTGGCAACGGCCATCAAGATAGCTTCCACGTCCTGGATCATAAGCGGGACGGGACTTACATGATATGGGAGTAGCGCAGCAAGCATTGTTAGGAGTATCAGCAGGAGGCTCCTCCAGCAGCCTCCTCATCACCGCGCAGACCGTTGGAACGGCCCGCAACAATTTCAGCGGAAAAGTCGGCTTCCAATTCACCGTGGGCGGCTCTCCGATAACGGTTTCCGACCTCGGCAGATGGGTCATCTCAGGAAATAGCTCGACCCATACAGTCGGGATCTATAACAGCAGCTATTCGGCACTCGGAACGGTCACTGTGAACACTTCAGGCGCTCCGGCTGGAGCGTACCTGTATACCACGCTTGGCAGCCCGATCGTCCTTTCCGCATCTACGAGCTACTACCTCCTGTCGGACGAGACGAACAGCGGGGACCAGTGGTATGATGATGACACAGCCATAACCATGGGAAGCGCGGCAGCAGCGGTGAACAGCGCTGGCAGCGACAACGCCGCTCCAACCCCTTTCTTCACCCATACGAGCGGCAATTTTTCATACGGACCGGTTAACCTCAAATACACATGACGACCAGAATAAACAGCTCGCAGATAAAATCCACGCCTGTACGAACGGTGCGAACAGCGGCGACCATAACATCGGCCTTCAATCCGGTCGG
>CAYSOS010000001.1:7206-7751 GCA_964432735.1 uncultured Candidatus Saccharibacteria bacterium | reverse complement strand
GGAAAGCCACGGCGCGCTCTTCTGAGGCGCTGCGATCGACCTGGACTTCCATGGGATCATATGTCCAGACCGGCCTCATCGACCCAGACTTCATCACTTCCCGGCTCGTCTGGAATAGCCAGAGCACGGACGGCATGCTCGAAAGCGGCGGCACGAACCCTGATACCCGAGTGGATCTGACGTCGAGCCAGCTCTGGATACCAGGAACCTCTGGATCCACAACGACGCGAGTCACCCACGCCGCAAGCTGGCAGGCGCCATATCTCGGCATATCCGCATATGTCGCATCGGCATTCGGGTCAGGATCCACACGCAAATTCCGCATCGAATACGGGGACGGAACCAGATACTACTATCTGGAATGGGATGAAGCAGCCGGAACAGTCGCCCTCAAAAAAGAAGACAGCGGAGCGACGTCTCTTGCAAGCACGTCCATCTCGCTCACAGCGCCCTTCGAGATCGGCCTGTCCCTGGCCAACCTTTCCCTGTCGGCACAGCTCCGCATGCCGAACGGCGAATGGTCCACCATCGTGGGCACGGACATA
>CAYSOS010000001.1:0-7196 GCA_964432735.1 uncultured Candidatus Saccharibacteria bacterium | reverse complement strand
GAGCGATTAGCTTGTTCCCGGAGGGCCCGCGCGTTTGGCAGATGCAAACAGGGTCGGCCTCTCATGGGTGACGGCGGGAAACGGCAGCGCCACTTTCAAGCTGGGCACGGTGACTATGGGGTACCTGAACGGCATCAACGGCCTCGCAGACCAGCCGGTCTGCTTCTCCGACGGCACACCGATCCAAAAAGGCGGCGAGCAGTATGTCATTTTTTCTAACAGCTATGTATCCGGCAGTTCCGGAAGCGCCATTCCCACAGCTGGTTTTGACATCAAAGCCGTTGATCCGACTCGGAACTCCATGAGGACGCAAGCGAAGGTGTTCACTAACAATAGCGAAACAGGAATAACCGGAAACAACTCCGGCACCATGGTGTATCACCCCGATGACGACAAGTATTACTGGATCATCACCAACTACGGGAATCCGAGCGTCGTTTCTAGTTCAGCGGCCCTCAAAATGTACTTATACCAGACGAACAGCTTCCCTTCCGGCGTAGTCGTGCTGCAGAACCCAGTGGCAGTCGTCCTGCCTCAGAGCGCCACGAACGGCATCGGAGACCCCTGCCTCCGCTATTTCTCGAACAAATGGAATCTGGTATACGCTGTCTATGCGAGCGGCTATTCCGCCTTCGCCCCCACCTATTGCACCATCGGCAGCCTGGCGAACGTCGGCTCTTCGGGCAATTGGACCCAGGTCGCCTCGATAACGCCGAGCGGCGTCGCTATCGAAGGCAATAAATTCCTCAAGCTGGGCGGCACGCAGTACATCGTGGCAGCGCTCAACAGCACTACCCAGCGCGTGTATGATCTTACTCTTGCTACTGTAGGCGATATCACCGATCCGCCTGGCGGGGGAGCCACTGCCACCCACGCTTGCTGGCTCGTATACCACGAAGGGGATGGCAGCCAGCGCGTCTGGTGGCTCTACTTCGATAAGACAGAGTATGGATACTCGAACTTCACCCACGGCCGCACCCGTTTTGTAAAATGCACTTCTCTGCAGACCGGGCAAGACTTCGACCGGCGCGTTCTATTGGAATTGACCTAACCCAGGCTTGTAAAGATCCCCTTCATCGCGCTTACGATCTTGTCCCAGCCGTACTTCTCGCGGACCAGTTCGCCTGCATTTTTGACGATATACCCGCGGGATTCCCGGTCGCGCGCGAGCTTCTCTATCTTCTGGGCAAGGGAGCGCGGGCTGTCTACGTCTGCGAAAAGCCCCGTTTCGCCGTCTTTGATGAAATCCGGAATGCCGCCCACATTCGTGCCTATGACAGGAATGCCGGCAGCCATGGCTTCCAGGAATGAGTTGCCCAAGCCTTCCGTGCGAGACGGGCGGACAAAGATATCGCTTGCTTGGAGGTATGCCGGAAGGTCTGCGTGCGAGACGAAGCCCTTGAAGATGGCTCGCTGCGAGAGCTTGAGACCGGCAGCCAGCGCTTTGAGCTTCGCCTCATCTGGGCCGATGCCGAGGATAAGGAGTTTGTATGGAGAACCTAATTCCGCAAGGGCACGGATGATGACATCTACGGCGTTCTTGAAGACCAGGCGGGAAGATGTGACGAGTACGATGTCGTCTTTCGCAAAGCCGTTTTCGGTGCGGATGGAAGCCTTCACTTCGGGCTTAATCGGCGAGCTGAAACTGCTATACGCAACCGCGTTCGGCACTACGGTTATAGGACACGTAGCCCCCATATCCCTGGACCAGTCTGCGAGATAGTTCGAGATAACCTGGATGCGATCCGCGGCTTTGAATATCCTGCGGAAAAGCGGCTGCAGGACGCCCTGCCTGCGGCCGAAGTGATCTCCTTCCTGGATAGTGAGGAGAAGCGGCACCCGCGGGAGAGCCTTCTTGAAGAGCTGGGCTGCATATCCAGCGTAGCTCGCCATGATGGCCCAGGAGAGATCGTAGGGGTTGGAGCGGTGGAGCTTCTTAGCCAAGCGGTAGGCCGCGAAGGGGAAAAGGAGCTTCTGCGCTACGCCGACCTTCTTGAACAAGCGGTGGACCGTGACATTGCCGACCCGCTCTTCCACAGGCTCGTCCCCGCCGTTCAGGGCGACCATATCGAAGACCGCCTCATCGCGGCCGATTCGGTCCGTGATCTCCTTCACGGCACCTTCTGCCCCGCCCACGAAGCGCGGGTAATACGCGATGGGAAATATGAGGATGCGGCGCGGCTTCATGGCGTTCATCCTTTCATATAGTCACTCCACTTTCAATACCTTCGCGAGGACATCCTCAGGGACCTCTTTTGTCGCGGGTTGGGCGGGCTTTTCGGCCTGAGGAGGGGCGGAGGACGCGGAGGCCGGGACAGGATTTTGTGCGGCCTTATTCCCCATAGCGGCGGCAAGAGCATTCTTCAGGCCCTCGACGTTCTGCTTGGTAGGGACTTTCGGATCTGGCTTAGGAGAAGGCTTGATATTCAAAGACGAAAGAGAGATGGGTTTTGGAGCTGGAACAACAGCTGGAGCGGGAGCGACAGCCGGAGCAGGCGCAGGTTTCGGCATAGGCGCTTTGGAGACCTCCGCAAGGACCTCCTTGAGATTCACGAATGGCTTATGGGTATCCTGCTGCGGCTGTGCGGGTGCGGGTTTGGGCGCTATCGGAGCAGGAGCTGGCTTAGGAGCGGGTTTGGGGGCAGGGACCACAGGCAGCGTCTTCGGAGCGAAGCTCTGCGGCACCGGAGCGGCAGGCGCTGTGGGCGCAGGAGAAGGGATGGGCTTCGGAGCCGGCTTGGGCGGCGGCGTAGGATCGTGGAATTTCGCGATCTGCACTTCCACATCCGCGCGGGAGCGCGCGAACTGCTCGCGTGAGGCGGCTATGATGTCCTTCACATACGAGATATCCGGATGGGCTATAGGCGGCAGGGTCGTGGCAGAGAACGGCGAGGAGGTCAGGCCATCTATCATGAGCTTCAGGTATATCTGGGCGAAGCCGAGGTTCACCAGGTCTTCCACCATGAACTGCGGAGAGAACTCTTTCTCGAGGAGCTCGGCGTCATTCGCTCCCACCCGGAAGACCATCATGGTGCCTACGTTGCCGAACACAGCCGGCCGCACGAACTCGTCCATCTGCTCGACGTACTGGTGGGCGATGGTGAGGTTGAGCTTGTACTTGCGGGCTTCAGAGAGGATGTCGGCGAACGACGCGTTGGCGAAGTTCTGGAACTCGTCCACGAAGAGATAGAAGTTCGGGAGCATCTTCATGACCCTATCCGGCACGTCTGCGCGGGACATGGCGGCGAGATAGATCTTGGTGACGAGGAGGCCGCCGAGGAGCTTCATGTTCTCGTCGCCGATCTTGCCCTTGGACAGGTTGATGATGAGGATCTTGCGCTTGTCCATGGCATCGCGGAAATCGAATGAGGAGATATCCTGGCCGATCATGTTGCGGATGAGCGGGTTCGCGGTGAACTGGCCCACCTTGTTCTGGATGGCGGGCACGGCTTCTGCGGCCATGCGCTCGGTGTAGTTGGCGAATTCCTTGACCCAGAACGACTTCACGGACGGGTCAGTGATATGGGAAATGATCTCGTTGCGATAGGCCTTGTCGGAGAGCATGCGGTTCACGCCGAGGAGCGTCGTGTTCGGGGCCTCGAGGAGCGCGAGGAGCGTGTTGGTGAGGATGTACTCCATGCGGGCAGACCAGGCGTCCACCCAGATCTTCTTGAAGGTGCTCATGAGGCCTCCCACCACAAGGTGGCGCTTCGTAGGCTCGACAGACTCGAGGACGTTGAATGAGATGGGGTAGTCCGTATCGAACGGAGCGATGTAGATGACATCGCGGATGCGGTCCTTGGGAACGTATTCGAGGAGGAGGTCAGCGGTCTTGCCGTGCGGGTCGATGAAGCACATGCCTTCCCCACCCTGGATGTCCTGGACGGCCATGTTCTCGAGGAGGGTGGACTTTCCCATGCCCGTCTTTCCGATGACGTAGACGTGGCGGGTGCGGTCCTTGGCCTTTATGCCGAAGCGGACCCGCTTGTTGCGGGAGTCCGTTTCTCCGAAGTATGTGATCTTGTTGTCGTCCATGCTGATTTCCCCCATTATACCACGAAAAAGCCCGCCATTCTCCATAGAATGGCGGGCACCTGAACACAGGGAAAGTGTTGGCTTAGTACCCTCGGGCTGGCGAGAGCAGCTCGGGATTGATTTGTTGATCCCGAGCATAATCCAAACTGCAGCCGAAGGCTACGATACGAGACGCGCGCTTGCGCGCCTCTTGCCGAGCCTGCTCTTCGCGTTGGCGAGGAGTCAGCGAGGACTGAAACCAATCAGGCAATCTTATGGCACTCGAGCCGCCAGAAGATTGACCGACTCCGACACTTTCACTGCTGCTATGCTGTGACATTTTTTTGATATATAGAACTGACACTTAGCAGTCTGTTATTCCATCAGGGCGCACCCTGGACAAGAGCTTTCGCTCAAAACCGGAGTGTTCCGGTAACCCAACCGGAAACGGAAAAACAAACGTCCAGTGGCATAGACTACCACTATCTCCTGAATATGCAAGAAGCGTTATGCACTCCTCTGGCCCTTCTAGAGCTCTTCCTTGGAATACCTGTTAGCGGCATCCCAGAGCATCCAACTGGTGAGACCGACATCGTACGCGGCCTGCATCTGCTGATGGACCATGTCTGGCGTATAGTCCGCGCCGAGGTCGAATGCTTGGAGCCAGGGGCGGAGCTTCTCCGGGCTCGTGGAGGCGGCTGCAGCGCGCTCCACTGCTCGCCCCATCGAATACTTGATGATCTCGTACGGATGCGCAGCAGGATTGTCGAAGCCAGCAAAACCTGCGAGGAAATGAGACGGGTACACCATAGGAGCGACGTAGTCGAAATACGGGAGGGCATTCTCGAGGATCTGGCCGATGCCGAGGTCGTCATGGTTCACCGTAGTCTGGCCGAAGATGTCCGCAGACGTGACGATCCCCTTCGGCTGGAGCTGGTCTCTCAAGAATCTGAAGAATCCTGTGATGACCTGCGCCCTCGTCGTGCTCGCAGGCACTGCGAAGCTCGCATCCGCCATATCTCCATCCGACGGGAAGCGGATGTAGTCGAAGTTGATCTCGTCGAAGCCGATATCATGCGCTTCTTCCGCTATAGACACTATATAGTTCCAGTATGCCGGGAAATCCGGGTCGATGAAGGCCAGGCCCTTCTTGTCTGCCCACGGCCTGCCAGGATGCGACTTGCTCTGGACAGCCAGATCCGGATGCGCAGCAGAATACAGAGGATCCTGGAAGACCGTCACCCTTCCTATGACATAAAATCCCTTATCATGGAGCTCCTTGACGAACTCAGGGTAATCGAAGACGCGGCAGCCCTTCCCTTTGGGCGAAGGGACGGACGTGGAAGCATAGGCGAGCGTGCCCGTATAGTCCTTGAGATCCGCTATGATGGAGTTGATCTCCGTGCCTTCCAGGTTCTTCACCAGCTTCTCGCGCAGGTTCGGCGTGCCCGCGATGCATGCCGACATATAGACCGCCTTCACTGCAGGCGGAGTGGGCAGGTGCGCAGCCTGCGGCTTGGCAGGGACAGTTTCCGCTGCTGCCGCAGTGCTGGTTGAAGCCGCATCGAAGGAGATGCGCTGGCTCGAGAATCCGAAGTAGCCGAGGCCGCCGGCCAGAGCCGCGCCCGCGAGCACCCCGATTCCGATCACCATCCTACTCATTGCGATGTTCGATATATGGAACGGAAGAACCCGAAGCATGAGCAGCTGAATCCGGCTTCAAGCGGTAGGCCACGATGACGATGAGCACGCCTGTGACGATGGCCAGGATCTGCTTTATATCTGCAGGAAAGCCGAGGCTCGAGAGGACCATCATCCAGACTCCGAGGATCATGAGTATTTGCCGCTTCGACATGATGAAAAGATTATAGCGTACCTCATATGCCGCTCACAATGACCACGAATTCGCCGCGGACAGTGTCGGGGTTGCTCGCGAACTTCGCAGCGACTTCCTCTGCGCTGCCTGAGACCACTTCCTCGAAGATCTTGGTGAGCTCCCTGCAGACGGTGACCGTGCGGGCGCTTCCCAGGTGCTGTTTGAGAGACTCCAATGTCTTTTCGATCCGATGCGGAGATTCATAGAAGACGGTCGTGCGTTCCGAGACAGCCATCTCTTTGAACAGGGTCTCCCTTCCCTTCTTGTGCGGCAGGAAGCCGAGGAAGGCGAAGTCCGCGCACGGCGCTCCGGCGATGGAGAGGGCGGCCGTAAGGGCGGAGGGGCCTGGCACGGATTCTATCTTCACTTCCTTGGACCGGATCTCTTCCGCGAGCGCTATGCGCACGCGCGAGACGAGCTCGGCTCCCGGATCCGAGATGCCCGGCGTGCCCGCGTCCGACACCAGAGCGAGGTCCTTTCCTTCCTTGAGGAGCCTGATGATCTCCTCAGTCCGCGCAAGGGCGCTGTGCCTGTGATACGAGAGCGTGCGCGCGGAGATGGCGTGCTTGGAGAGGAGCTTCTTGGTGACGCGGGTGTCCTCGCAGAGGATGGCATCCACGGAACCGAGCACCTTCAAAGCCCGGAGGGTTATGTCCTCCAGGTTCCCGATCGGCGTTCCCACGACATACAGTGTCGGCATGGCTGTACCATACCATTTAGGCAGAAACTGTACTAGACTTCCCGTATATGGCGCTTCCTCCTCGGACCATCGTGTATGTGACGCGAGACATAGAGCGGGCCCTCGGCGCAGAGCCGCAGGAGGGCTATTTCGTCGTCACGAATAGGACCGCATACTCGGAAAGCATCCAGAAGCAGTACCCGAAATATGTGGTCCTCGTAGACAGCCCCAAGAAAGACTCCTTGGGCACCGCAGATCTCCTCAAGCAAGAAAAAGCTCTGGCGTTCCTCGCCTCTCACCGCGATCCTGCGGGCAACGCTCCGAGCTTGCTCGTCTTCAAGAACAGCAGCCTCATCCAGCCCATAGCCTGGGAACAGGGCTGGAAGCTCCTCAACCCCGCAGCCGCTCTCGCCGAGAAGATAGAGAACAAGCTCACGCAAGTGGGATGGCTCGGCGAGCTCTCACGGTACCTTCCGCCGCACCATCTCGACGCCATGAAGAACATGGCCTGGCACGGCGAGCCCTTCATCGTGCAGTGGGCCCATGGGCATACCGGAGACGGCACCGTTCTCGTGCGCTCCGCGGATGAGCTGGGAGATCTCAAGCTCAAGTTCCCCGAGCGGCAGG